>DQCG01000561.1 GCA_003533825.1 Phycisphaerales bacterium | reverse complement strand
CACCATCTGTCACTTCTTCGATCACGTGTTCTGGACATATCCCCAAAACGAGGTTGGGGTACAGGCTCTCCACCTCAAAGGAAAGTAACAAAGTCTCCGACACTTGCTGCTCTCGATCCCCGGAAACCGCGGGATTACGCAGCGATACTTTCTTGTCGTAAGTAATCGAAGACCAGCTCACCTTAAACTTGTCTGCGACATTTGTCTCAGGAATGGATTTGGATTCGGCCCTTGCCGGTGACGACCCCACGAATAAGACCGTCACTGTTATGAGTACAATCCAGTCCAGGCGCTTCATATTACACCCTCCTTCTCCAATCTCCAAACACAAGACGCAATGACCATTTTTCCGGTTTTTCCCACTTGGCTCCTGAGTATACGTATTTTGGGCCATAAGTCAACGGACGACCTTGATTATACTTGTCTTTCTTCGTCCAATACCACGGCGGCGGGGCAAGAGCGGCAGGTTTGAACTTGACCGACAATATAATGTCGAGATTCCGGTAGATATAGCCCCGCGCGCTGTTATATGGTTTGTTATAGAGGAATGAAAGACTATATTGGGCCATAGGATAACAGCAATTTAGCGTCTGAACTCAGGTATGTCTGCGGGGAGGCCAACACGCATAAAAAAGCGGGCAAATGCCTGAGAAAGATGCTCGCGATAGGGGGGCAATAAACGTGTTCGTTTACCTAACTCATTAGCTATTTTCCGTATAAAATCCAATGGAAGAGAATGAACTCTTCGGAAATCCACAATTCTAAAATCGCGCTTGAGCTCTTCTAAATCGCACTTGTCCAATACATGAAAGCCAGGCAACTGCCCCTTGCGTGCTTTCTCCCAATTTTCGTTGCGGGCCATCCTTTCTCCTGGTTTAAAATCTGATTTTTGCCATACACTACACAAGAGAACTTCAGGAATTTTCTCCTTACCTTTAACCATATCACATGTTTGGGACATAACTATCACATCTCTGCATTCGAAAGGTATGTCTTGGGAATCAGTTGTAGTACCAGATGGTCCTAATGACAATTCTGAAGGTAAAATAAGAACTGGACAGCTTTCTATGATGTCGCCCTGTTGAATATCATCGCCGCTAACTTTGTCATACCATCGATAATCCAAAATATTGATCCCCTCCTTCGTTATGCCCATGGATCATCAATAGGAATTGGTTTGCTGCGACCTATATATTTAAACCTAACTTTAATGGTACCTGACCGATGCGGTGGAGGTGGGGTTTCAATGTGCACATCCCATTCGAGTAAATCTTGGTCTTCTACACTGATGGGAAGAACAGTTGAAGAACAACTCACCTTTTCACGAAAGCGCGATATCTCTTGTTCGGGTTCTTCGGCAATGCAAGTGTCATTATCAGTAAAGAGTTTTATCATAGTTTCTATGTACACAAAAGGTGTTTTCCAGAAGGAATCTTCGACTATTATGACACCGACGTCAGTACTTGTAGCTAAATCTGATTGAAATGACTCAAAACGCCCCTCCCGCAGTGACTGACATCTTCTATTCAGCATTGTCAAGAATTCTCTATTATTCCATTCCTGAAGCCGAGAAGGTCTCTCTATTGAATTAGTTTCGCCTAACCTCGTCTGAGTGAGTGCATATGTCATTTACAAGTCCTCCAAGGCCAAGATGGTCCGTGCAGTCTGAATAAAATGATCGTAGTGTTCAGCGTATAGAGAAGTCGCACATTCTATTTCTTGGTGTATATTATGCCCACCTAAGTCTATGTGGTAATTAGCATCTACTAGCATACCATTGCGTTCATTCTCACTGTCAGCACGTTTGACCTTTCCTGAATCGAATGACAAACGTAACCGTATGTCGTCAATCCTATACACAAAGCGGAAACCAGATGCTTCGGGTTGTATACCATTGAAATCGGCAATGCCAGGCTTTAGGAAGAGATTCATTACGATTCTCTCTGGCTCAGCACATTCAATAAATCCTTTGAAGTTAATGCCCACAGCTTGGTATTTAACATGAGGTAGCTTTTGAACGTATTTGCGTGCTAACACAGGAAGCAGGGATTCTCCAACGTCGTCTTTTAGTTCGTCTCTCCTAACTTGGAATTTATTTTCCTCGACAATAAAAACGATGCCATTTTTGTATTTTACTGCAGCGAAGACTGGGGTGGACACAGGTGGCTCAGCTACTTCCCAATCCGAAGGCACAATACCCTCCGAACTGAGAAAAGTGGGGTGAAGGATTGTAGGATTGTGTTGTTTTGCTAAAACGACAATTGATGTATTTAATATATCGAGTTTCACGCTTTACTTATTCCCATTTTAAGACGAACTTTTTAGGTAACCACTTACAATTATCATATTTCAGACTGACTAAATATCGGTAACATAATGAATTAGCATTCAGTTTTTCATAAACCAATGCTAAACACACTATATTAAACACTACGCAGAAAAGGAAAAGCGAGTTCGATTCAACTCATCTCAATTGAGTATAATCAAAATACTTCCAATATCAAAGTATAAAAAAAAAGTAAATTGAACAGTTTTTTGCATAGTTTTAAGTCCGATATTCCAACATCTACAGTATTTCGTGCTTGATTATTGCACGGTAGATGCCGTTTATGCGCTTGCCTTCGACGATTGAGGGGGCATATTTATCATTTCTCGGCTGGAGTCGGATTTTGTCATACTTTTCGAAGAAGGCTCTCTTGAAGGTTGTCTCGTGCGGCATCGTGAAACGAATAAAGCAATCATCGCCGCTGCTAACTTCCACCGCGGGCGAGAAAATCACGATATCTCCCTCGCTAAATTTCGGCTCCATCGAATCGCCGATAACGCGGACGGCAAATGCGTTGGGATCGTGCACATCCGGACAGCGGATATAGTCGTCGGCTATGCCCACGGGATAGTCCAGGTCGTTGAAATCTCTCGGATAACCGGCTGCAACTTTGTTTATCACCGGGACCAATCGGCCCGCTGCCAAAGGCTCCTTCTTTTGTTTCATTCGTAATTTCTTCTTGGAAACAAGCTTGCCGAGCTTGTTCGGGCTGACTTCCTTGTCAATTACATTTCTGACAATCTGCCGCCATTTCTGAACCTCAGCCTCATTTTTTTCATATTTCTGGCGGATATCCGAAGGCATCCTTTCGAGATGAGCAATGTGCAGCAGCAGGCCCGGTTCAAAATCGAGTACCTCCTCAAGCTTGTTCAGTAAGTCATCGCTCGGCGGATTTTTGACCTTACTGGTCTCGATTGTTGATAGATACGGTTTTGAAAACCCGATGCGATTGCTGACCTCGTCCAGTGTCAGCTTCATCTGTTCACGTCTTTCTCTAATAATTTGTCCAAGCGCCATGTCGAATCCTCAATCTTTAATTCACTTGCTAATTAATTTCTACTAACTCGTAAATACTGCTTCCCAATCCGATACTCTCGCCGTGTGCGATTTGACAGCTTGTGTCAAGCTCATAATTTCCCAGCAGCTCTGCAAGTTTTTTCCCACTTGTGTTTTCCACCATATCCAGCGCCGCCTTATCGACGGCCACAGGATCGGTAGAAGCGATTATACCGATATCTTCTACTATTGTGCGCATATTAGGTGTGTCAAAGCAATCACAATCTTTGGTAACTGATAACATAAAGTTAAAAAATGTTGTTTTTTTTTCTTTGCCCTTCAGCGTTCCCAGCGCATGTTCGGCGATACTTTTTTGCAATACATCCGTTTCCAAGCCCCAATTACACGTAACCGCCCCGAATCTGCACATCGCCATACATTCCGCACAGCCGATACACTTATCCTGGTTGATGTGCGCCTTGACATCGTCGATTGTAATCGCATCAGCCGGGCAATGATCGTAACACACGCCGCAACGTGTGCAATCATCGCTGATATTCAGCGTAAGGGCGGCGTGCTGTTTCATTTTACCTTTTTTGCTCGCACAGCCCATTCCCAGCGTTTTCAGCGTTGCTCCGAGGCCCGCTGCAACGTGGCCTGTCACGTGGGCCACTGAGAGAATTGACTGACTCTTTATGATGTCGTTTGCGATATAGACCTCTTTTTTATTGATCTGACCGTTAATCTTAACCGCCGTCTCGGACGTTCCGAACAATCCATCGGGCGCCACAAACGGTATTCCCAGTCCATCGACACTGAAACCGTGTTTTGCCGCCAAAATTGTGTGGTCGACGGCATTGTGCCTGTGCCCTACGTATAAAGTGGTGGTATCGGTCACAAATGGTTTTGTTTTCAAACCAACCAGCTCATCCACCAATCCCTTGATATACGGAGCTTTTATGTACGTATTGTTTCCATCTTCGCCGACGTGGACCTTTACGGCTGTGAAGTCATTTTCGCTAAAGCAGTCAGCAAAGCCGCCGGCCTTGAACACTTTTCGGGCCTTTTCAGAAATCACATTGTGGCCGTCATCAACAGAAGCTTCGATAAAATATACCTTGGAACCCATAAAAACACCCCTTGTGATCGAACATATCTGCCCGCTGTTTTACGACCGTTCAATCCGTCGGCAGGGCAAACTAATTATATTGTTTTTTCGCCGGACTGCAAGAATAGCTCAAAAAATCAAATGCTCGCACAATATTTTTACACCGATACCTATGAGAACCAGCCCGCCGACGGCTTCAATTTTGTTCTCGAAAAAATGCCCGAATCTTTTGCCGATCAAAACTCCTGCATAGGAAAGTGCAAACGTTATCAGACCGATAATTATCACCGCAACCGCAATAGAGCTGGTGATAATTGAAAGTGTAATGCCGATTGCCAGGGCGTCGATACTGGTTGCAACGGATAAAACCAGCAAAACAATGATGTTCGATGGGTCCGGATTTTCTTTGACGGATTTGATTTTGAACGATTCGTAAATCATTTTGCCGCCGACCGCCGCCAGAAGAGCGAAGGCAACCCAGTGGTCATAGTCTTGTATGTAATCCTTCAAACTCAGCCCCGCCAGAGAGCCTATCAGCGGCATAAAAGCCTGAAAAGCCCCGAAAAAAAGGGCCATTCGAAGAGCGTGCTTTACATGCAGTTGTTTATACGCGCCCCCGCTGACAATAGAGACCACAAAAGCATCCATTGCCAGCCCGACGGCTATGACTGTGATTGTAATAAACTCCATAACACAAATTCTAAGTTAATATTTCGTAAAGCATGAATTTGTAAGTTGTCTTCTTGTGATTGGGTGGCAGCCTCAAAGCCGAAGGCTTTGGGGATGGTTAATCTGCCAGAAGCCATCCCCAAGCGCCATAAGGCGTCCCCAAGGGATTGCCGCTTTCCCTAAGGGACGCCTTGCGGCGGAGGCTGCCACTCTTTGGGACTATTAAATCAAATTTTATAGACTACTTCCCGTTATCTACTCCGCTTTAATTATGCCCTTGTCGGTAAGGTTTTCCTTGATTTTCTGGCCGGGCTTGACGACTAAAAATTCGTTTTCGTCCCAGTTGCCGTCCACGAAGTTCTGCATAAGGACGGGGCTGCCCTTGAGCTCATCGTAGTTCCAGTGGAGGAATTCGGCGCAGCGTTTTGTGTAATCCCTGCATTCATCCGAGTTGGCAAAGCCCCAGTCGATATACGTCGCCCAATTGTACTGCTTCATCCATCCTTGTTCCATCTCCATCAGATATTGAGCGTTATCGTCGCCGTATTTTTCCTGGTACTCCTTGAGCGTTGTTTCATAGCGTTCTTTGCCGGGCTGCTTGCCGGACTCAATCCAGCCGGCGCTGTACCAATAAACGCCGCGATGAGCGTCGAAATATTCCTGGTATTTTTCCTTCGAGCCGAGCAGAAGCGTAACACAGTCGTGGCCCCGCGGCACGACAATCGGGATTTTCGCCGATAAGCCCACAATGCCGTTGCTGCAAAGACCATAGCCGAGCAGCGATGCATCATAGGGGCGCCCTTGTATGTCGAGGGTATTATTCAGAGCTTTCTGAACCTCTTCGCGAAGCTTGTCGGGCTCATCGTGCAGGCCCTGCGGCATCAATACTACGTCGACAACATTCTTCGAGCGGGCCGTACAAAGATACGCCTCTCTCTGCATTACCTTACATAAAATAAGTTGAAGTCTCATATTAAAATTCTCAGCCGGGTCAATTGCCCGAAGCGGAATCGGTCCTTATGGATTGCATGTTTTGCAGGGTCTTTTCCCTGCTTTTATTGCTTCATCTTTGCTCTTGTAGGTTACGAGGTTTTCTGGCGAAATGTTCTTCGCCCAGCGACAATCCGGTTTGTGGAAAACATTACGGCTCTTCGATGCGACATATAAGTATCCGGTTGCCGCCGGATTCACATCTGGTTCGATTTGTTTGTCCTGATTATTTAGAGAATCGGCTTCGCTTGTCTTTGCGTCTGCTGGTTTTGTGCCGGTTGGATTTGTTGCATTGTATATGTTGATAAAGTCTTCAACCTGCTCCAGCACGATATCAGTGATTTTGACAGACATGCCTTCCGCCGTTACGGCCTGCATCGCCGGAATCGTCTGCCAGATGTCGGCCTTGAAAACCGGATTCCGTTCGTTTTTGAGACAGACGCCCCTTGCCAATGCCATCCGAATACTGAATACGCACTGCTGTGAATCTTCGAGGTGGAGGGTGCTGACGTAAATCCTCAGTTCCGGAATATTCAAGATTTTATCCGCCGTTTTTGTGTCTGATTCTATACCGGCCTGTTGTAACTTTTCTCTTACAGTTGCTTCGAGCTGTTTGAAAACCGGCAAATCTTTGTCCGGCGTGGTGCCGTATCGCAAAACGGCGACGTGTAATTTGTCAATCCCGGCGAGAGCCGGATGAGGCTGGTTGATTAACAGAGGCTTCTCACCGGACGGAGATTGTTCTGCTTGATCCGGACTCGAAGCGAAGAATAATCCGGAAGCGATAGCCAAAATGAGATAATACGTTTTGATTTTCATATTTTCCCCTCTTTTACCGCAATTGTGCCCGGGGCCGTGACTTTAGCTCGATTCGTGTAAAGATGTCGCTGAAGTTCCGGTCTCAGCTTGCATCTAATGCCTTGCTTACCGCATCCTTCATTTTTGCCAGACCGGTCTTCGCCACCGCCAGCGGATCCTGCTTCCAGTAGTTCGGATTGAAAAGCTCCAGCGACAGGAAAGCCCGGCTGCCGTTGCCGTGCAGGTCGCGGAGGATTTGGCTCAACGGGGCGATGCCGTCGCCGGGCATAACGCGATCACGGTCACCGATCGTCTCACGCGGCGGGTTGGCCGGATAATCGTTCAGATGAAAGACCTGGATGGCGCGGGCGCTCAATAGCTTCAGGCCATTGAAGTCCGAACCGCCTTTGTAAATGTGGTAAACGTCGGGCAGCAGGCACGCTTTCGGGTGGCCGCTCTCGATTATCACGAAAACAGACTGGCCTAATCGATGCAGATTCTTTGATGAACCCCATACTTCCACCTGCGGCACAACATTCATCTGATCACCCAGTTCCAGCAACGCCCGATATCGCTCGGCAGCCTTCATGAGGTCCAGCCCGGGCACTCTGGTAGCACCCGCCGGGGGGGCCGCGATGCGTTTGCCGCCGATCCGGGCCAGCACATCCATATCCCGCTTGACCTGTTCCAGTCCCTTTGCTCGCTCGGCATCGTCGTCTATGATCCAGCGTGAGAAGGAGATTGCGCTTTCCACGGTCAGGCCCAGGTCGCTGATTTGTTTGCGGATATCTTTAAGGTCGCCGCCGTTGCGCACATGCTGGTGGACTTTATCAGCCCACGGTTCGATCGCGCTATAGCCGGCTTTGGCGGTAATATCGATTTCCTCATTCAAACTCAGCTTCTGACCGCGAATCGTGCTTGTATTGAGACAGTAGCGAAAGGGCACTGTTGATACGGAGTCGGTTTTGCTCTGGTTCCCGACTGCAACGGCTTTGCTTCTGTTGGTTATTACGGTGCCGATCGCAGCACTGGTACCGGCCATGAATCGACGGCGGGAAAGACTGTTTTCTTTCATAATCATCTCCTGCTTAATTATGCAATAAGCGCAAAAGCTTCTGTCACGTTCATCCCTTCTTCAATACCCAGTGCTTTGGCTTTCGCATTTGCTTTTGTAACCTTCCGGTCGGCGAAACGTTCCAACGTGCCTATAGGATTATCAGGCGTGCTTTCCACTATCGCGGCGGCTACGCCGTATCCTTCGCAGGCGTCGATGTCAATCGCGGGGCAGGCCAGAAAACCTTTTGAGCCGGTCACTAACAGAATATTAAATCCCGCCCATTTGGTCTGCACGCCTTCGACCGGGCCGTTTGGCGTCTGATATGTTTTCGTGTTAATTTCCATGAATAATTATTCCTTTGTCATCCAAAGGCTTCTGCAAAATTGAAGTTAGGCATACTTTTGGAAAGAAAAAAACTGTTTTATTGTTTTTTTCTTTCTAAAAAAACGCGCATCTTTCTATTCGATAGTACTTTATCATACGATATTCAATTATTTTTAGAAAATCCTGAAAGAAGATTTTCTAAAATAATATATGCCTAACTTCAATTTTGCAGAACTCATTTGTTATCCACAAAAAGACGGGAATCTGCATTCAAAATCAATCATACGGGCTTGCCGAGCTGTCCGGTAATTTCGGCCAGCTTCTCATCGAGCAGTTCTTTGCTCCTGGCTTCTATATTTAATCGCAGCAGCGGCTCGGTATTGCTCGGCCGGCAATTAAACCACCAGTCTTTATACCCGATAGTCACGCCGTCCAGGTGGTCGATTTGCCCATCGTTGTATCTTCTTGCCAGCTCGTCCATTTTAGCCTGCTTGTTTTCCACCGTGAAATTCAACTCACCGCTGCTGAAGTATCTTCGCAGCGGGCTGATCAGCTCGCTTATCGGCACATTGGCTTCGCTGACAATGTTTAGCACGTGAACAAGCGTAATCATGCCCGAGTCGGCATAGAAGTTGTCACGATAATAGAAATGTCCCGAAAGCTCACCGCCGAATACCGAGTGCGAATCCCGGAGGGCTTTCTTCATATACGCGTGTCCCACCCTTTCCCTGCGTGGCGTGCCGCCATGCTTGATAATTTCCTCGACGACGACTCTGCTGCTGCGTAAATCGTAAACGACAGTCGATTTCGGCTCTTTTTCCAGGAAATACGGTACCATCAAGGCGGTCATAAGGTCGCAGCCGATAGTATGGCCTTTTTCGTCGACCATCATAAGCCTGTCGGCGTCGCCGTCGAAGCATACTCCGAAGTCACACTTGTTTTTTTTAACCGCCGCTTTTAGTCCGGCCAGATATTTTTCGACCAGCGGATTCGGCTCGTGCTTGAATTTACCTTTGTGCTCGAAGTTGAGTTCGATGATTTTTAGCGGCAGCTTGTCGAATATCGCCGGCACCATCTTACCGGCCATTCCGTTGGAAGCATCGACGGCGATCTTCAATTTCTTTACTTTAGGCCTGAGAAACTTCAATACGTGCTTTTTGTATTCTGCGGTCAAATCACGCTTCTCGACCGAACCGGCGGCCTTGCCTTTGGTGTGCAGCAGGGCCATCGCGATATGTTCTATATCTTTCAGGCCGGTATCGCCGCCGACAGGTTTGGCTTCGAGGCCGGATATCTTAAAACCATTATAATTGGCCGGATTGTGCGAAGCCGTCACCTGAACGCCGCCGCACGTGCCGAAATGGTTGATTGCGAAATACATCTGGGGTGTATCGATCATTCCGATATCGATGACATTTGCCCCTGTGGAGTTCATTCCTTCGATAAGAGCCTTGGATATCGATTCGCTGTGCGTTCTCATATCCCGGCCGACGCAAAGCGACTGGGATGCGGTCTGGCCTCGCTGATAACCGCGAAGCAGCGACCTCAAAAACCGGGCCGTAGCGCACCCTATCTTCCACGCATCCTCCTCGTTAAGCTGGTCTGGATAAATACCTCTAATATCGTATGCCTTAAAAATACCGGGATCCATTTAATATACTCCATTAGCTGTGCGGGAACTGAATTTCGCCCGCTTGACAATATACGTTCTTAAAATCGTCCGACATGATACCAGATCATGCGCAGGATGGAAGTAAAAACGCGTGAAAGGCGTGATATTCTTATGGGGCGGTGAAAATCAGGTAAAGACCGCCGAGCAGGACGAGGACGCCGCAGATTCTTTTTAGGATTACGGGGCCTTTGGATTTCTCGTTCCAGTTCATATAGCGCTGGACAAGCTCGGTAAACGTGCCGGCGAAAATAATCACGGAGCAATGGCCGACGCCATAGACAAAAAGCAGGGCTATGCCGTAGAGCAGGCTTGTTGATGCGACTTTGAACGTTACACCGAGCATCGGGGCCATAAAGGCGAAAGTGCACGGCCCCAGCGCGATGCCGAAGACAAGGCCGAGGATGAAGGCCGCCAGCAGGCCCTTGCGCTTCATACCTACCCGGCCCGGGCCTGAGAACGGCATTGGGATTACATCCAGAAGGTGCAGGCCGACGACGAAAAAGATGACTGCCACGAAATAGTTGCCGTATCGGCCGACATCGCCCATCATTCTGCCCAAAGCGGCGGTAACTGCCCCGATCGCGCCTATTGTAATGAGAATGCCGGTCGCAAAAAGTGTCGATGTGATAAAGGCCCGCCGGGCCGACATCTTTCCCTGCTGGCCGATAAAACCGACGATAAGGGGGATGCTCGCAAGGTGACACGGGCTTAGAAGTATGCTCAGGATACCCCAGATAAAGGCGGCGGCCAGAGCTATCACGGCTGTGCCCTCAACGGCATGCGTCAGCGTTATAAAAAGTTTTTCCATCCGCTGTTTGCTCCCCATTTCCGATATTTTATTTTGGGATACATTCGCCTATTTTGCAGGCCTTTTGAATCTGCTGGGGCGAGAGTTTCATTTTATTGGCAAGTGCCTGGCTGATACTTATCAGCCTGCCCGTCTCGTATGGATTCTGCTCGACCCATTTTTCGAGGTTTTGTGCCTTGGCGAAGAAACCCTGGTGAAAGCATCCGGCCGAGCCCCATGTTCCATCGGGTTTTTGCCGCTGGCCGAACCATGCTACGGCACTCGCCGGCTCAAGGGAAGCAACCTTGCCGTCCAGGGATTTGACGACGATTTTCTCGCCGGTCAGGCGGTCCTTTTCGTGAACTTCAATATCGTTGCCGGTTCTTGCCGCCACGCCCAGTGCGCAGTGCGAGCAGCAACTGCATGTATGAAGCCCGCCGGCTATGACCCGTGCGGCGTCCTGCGGATAGACCGCCCGGTCGCAGAAGCCGCAGCGAGTAGTCAATTCCTTATCCTTCAATATCTCCCAGCCGATTATGCTGCCGGACGCGGTTTTTTGCTCCGCTTCGGCCTTATCATTGTCGGCAAAGGCTTTGACGACGGGTCTTCCGGTTTCGCCGTCCATGTCGTACACGTACACGGCATCGAATGCCGGCACCGGTTCGCCCGCGGCCCAATCTGTCACGGAGACCTTTTTCTCAAAACCGATTTTGTCTTCCGTCAGGCAGGAGTACATTATGAAATAGCAGTGAGGCGAGCACAGCCGGACCGACCCTTTGTCGGTCTGAACTGTTGTGAGTGTTTTGGCATTGATGTCGCCGTCACACATATAGCAGATTTGGTCTTTTGCGCGATTGTCGGCCTGAGCGGCAGCGAGCCTCTCGAACGCCGGCGATTGCGAGTCCGAGCCTGCCAGGTCTACCCCTAATTCCTTCCACTTGGCCAGAATATCATCTTTGGAAAAGAATCCTTCATGACGAAAACGCTCTTTACCTGAAGAATCATAGAAGATTTGCGTAGGTATAAGCTTAATGTTATATTTTGGACCCTCATCCGGATTTTTCCAGACATCGATAAAGTCCACTATCAGCGTTCCCTCATATTCGCTCTTTAATTGTTCAAGAATCGGGGCCATCGTCTTGCACGGTATGCACTTATCTGCACCCAGGTCCACAAGCCGCGGCAAACCTTTTGTGGACCTGCCCTCAACTGCTTCCAATCCTTCTGGTTGAGGACCTTCGACAATCTTGGCAGGTCCCTCGGCTATACCTGTTTCGGAATTTGTCTCATTGTCCGGCTTAAGAGCAATCACAACAACCACGGCAATAATTAGAACGGCAACAATCGCGATTTTTCCTGCTTTATTCATGGTAGATCTTCCTTTCTTTTTAAGATCCCTGAATTAACCTAAAGATCGATATCAGCATTTCTTTGCCCCTGGCGACGGCTTTTGCGATGTTCTCGTCATTGACGGCGGTGTTCCCTTTCTTTTATCCCTGTTCGGTGACGCGGAAGCGCTCAAATTGTATGAATCCGGCCAGTCGAAGGCAGTTCCTCATGCAATCCAGTTTGCAGCCGTTGATGGCGATACAGCTTTGTCGAAATTTTTCAACTTGAGAATAAAGCATTGCAAACCATGAAAATTGCTGCCGCCAGGGTAGTATAAGCAAATATCTTCTTCAGATTTTTAGGCTTAGTTTTGATCGCAAATTTTCCACCTATAAGACCTCCCAATAATGCTACAAGCCCGATAGGAATGGCCCATTGGGGATCAAAATGTCCGCTCGCAGCATGACCAACAAAACCCATCAGAGCAGTAGCAGCGACCATTGCAGAAGATGTTCCCACCGCAATACGCATCGGGACACCACACAACAGAACCATCAACGGAACCTTGAAAGATCCTCCTGATATACCAACCGCGCCGGCAGCCAGCCCTACGGCGCCAGTAATGGGAATCGCCAGCCAGAGATTCACGACATATGCATAATCTCCATATGTGCGATGCCAGTAGCCAAGTCTTTTTTGCTTGAGAATCGGTTTATCGCTTACTTTTAACAGCATAAGAAAACCTGCCAGGACTAAAAGAGCGGCTAAGATAAATTTCAGAGTCAGACCGCTGAGATAACCAGAAAAATATCCTCCGACCAGGGCCATAATATCCGTAGGCGGATCAATAACAAGTGCCAGTTTCCAGTCTACGAGTTTGTGTTTGTGAAAGATTAGCATGCCTGCGAAAGCGGTAAGCATCAAAATAAACTGACCCGTAGTAGCAGCCTGGTGTATCACCTGACCGGCCATGACAAGAGCTACCACGTAAAAATTACCCCCGCCCCGCCCCGTCATAGTCATAACGACTGCAATAACGAATATTACTACCAATGCTATTAAAATCTTCATTTTGCATATTTCCAAATTTCACCAGGTTTCAACTCATTTAGAAGAGCTTCATAGCCGCCAACAAGAATTCTTACATTATTAAAGCCATTTGCTCTCAAAAAGGCAAAAACAATAGAAGCCCTTATCCCGGCGGAGCAAAATATTCCTGTTATCCTATCTCTGGGAATTTCCAATAGCCTGTTAGGGATTTCATTCGTTGGTATATGGATATATTTTGCTTGAAACTTTAATGGGAAAGTTACTGATTCTACTTCTTCATTATTACGAACATCCCAAAACACTTTGTCATTTGATTCGAATAGTTTCTTCGCCGTTATTTTATGTTTTCCGTTTGTAAAGAACTCTAAATTCATTTCCCTCAAGATATTCGCAAACTCATTCATTTTTCGAACCTTTGGTACATCGAATTAAGAAAGCATTGCCTTGATTTCATCCGGTGAAACAACTTTGCCGATGCTCTTTACCTGGCCGTCTATTGCAAGAGCGGGCGTTATCATAACGCCGAATTTCATCATCTCATTAATATCCGCGACTTTTTCCACCTCAAATTCAAGTTCGAGTGCGTTCGCGGCGGCCTCTGCGTTTTCGGCCAGCTTCCTGCATTTCGGGCAGCCGGTGCCGAGAATTTGTATCTTCTTCATTTGTCAATCTCCTGTTCGATCATTGTTGCAGAATCTTTTATCGGCGATTCCCTGCTTGTCCGATACACTGTCAATCCAGCCATTACGTTTGACTTCGTAACAGTCGAATTTGGATACATACGGTTTGATATCCAGCAACGGAGTGCCGTCAAGGATGTCAAGCCCGTCGACATGAATACTACCACCTTCTATCGACAACAGGCGGACCGACGATAGTCCGATTGGATTGGGCCGGGCAGGGGCGCGTGTTGCAAACAGCCCCCTTTGGGTATTATCAAGGAAGGGCTTTACAATAAGTCTTGGGGCACTGACCTTATGAAACCAGTAAAGAAGCCATATTCTCTCGAAGCCTTCGAGGTCTTTAAGGCCCTGTCTATAAGGCTCATAGATTTCTACAATGCCTTTGCTGTTTTTGGCAAAGGCCGGCTGAATCGGCGCCCCATCGGCTTGAATAAGTGAGGAATGAACGACGCCGATAGGGCTAATCTTCATCGATATATCATATTCTGTATTCATTTGATTTCTATTGCTCCTCGAAACCACGTTTGGGTTTTCAGGCATATTCGCACGAGCATCAGCATTACCGGCACCTCGATCAGCACGCCGACCACCTTTGCCATGCTTTTGAGATGTGTTGTTTCCCATGTTTGATTAATTCAATCTGGAATCCGTTATTTCAGTCCTTCAAGCGACTCTACCATTTGTCCGGTAGCGTCCTTTCGGGCCATTTTGCTAACAACAACCGCCTGCCGAATTTCAGCTTCATCGATTTTCATGCACCGGCCGTCCCGGAATTTACCAATAACGCCAGCTCGGCGACCCTGCGTCCGAGGTTGCCGGCCGTCTTGAGGCCGAACGTGTCCGCTTCGATTCCGCCCTCTCCGCCGCTGACGAGGGTGGCGCCGAAATGGGCCGTGTCCTTGCCTTCGCTGACGCAGATCATATCGTGGCAGAGCAGAACCGTCCGGACCTCCTGCAGCGTGATTTCCTGCCCGCCGTTACGCATGCTGCCTACTGCCAGAGTGCCGCCGATACGGTTTCGGAAAATCCAGTTGTTAAAGCGAAACATGCCACAGCGGTCGAGGAATGCCTTGCATTGAGACGTCATCGTCCCGAAGTAGACCGGCGTGCCGATAATCATCCCGGCGACGTTTTTGTCCGCCAGGGTCGGGATCAACTTGGCGAAATCATCTTCAATGCTGCATTTGAGTCCCTTCTTGCATTCCATGCAGGCGTTGCAGCCCCGGATGTCCAGGCCTCCCAACTCGATAAGTTGGGTCTCAATTTTTGAACTAACCTGCTCAGCGGCTTGCAAACATGTCTCCAAAGCCTTGCAGGTAGTTTTGCCTTTTCGAGGGCTGCAATTTATGCCGAGAATTTTTGCCTTTTCCGAACTTTGCCCTTTTGCAGACGGTACACCGGCAGAAATTACACCCGCTCCGGCGGCGAGCCCTGTTGTTAGAAATCCTCTACGATCCATAATTATTTCTCCTTTACCCCCAAAAAGCTCCAAAAATTATTCCCGATAAGGTTGCTATTACAATAACGAGCAAAACAAAAACAATCGTTTTTTGAGTTCCCATAACCGAGCGGATTACAAGCATATTCGGCAAAGACAACGCCGGGCCGGCCAGCAGCAACGCCAGTGCCGGGCCTTTGCCCATCCCGGCGCCCATCAGGCCCTGTAGAATCGGAACCTCCGTCAAGGTTGCAAAATACATGAAGGCTCCGGCGACAGAGGCAAAAAGATTGGCCCGGATCGAATTACCGCCAACCGCCCGGTTAATCCATTCGGTTGGGATAATGCCTTCCCGGCCGGGCCTGCCCAGGAGGAAACCTGCTATGAGCACGCCGAAAAGCAGTAACGGCAGAATCTGTTTGGCGTATTCCCATGTGGCCCCCAGCCACTCGAATATCTCGTTTTTTGTAAACCACTTGTACAGCATCATGCCGAATGCCGCCAGTAAAGCGAAGACCAAAATCCATTTGCTGCGGTAAATCTTTTCATAAAGACTCTTTTTCGGCACATCCTTCATTTCCTGTAACAGTTCGCGGGAGACCGAAACCGTCTGACCTTTCGTGTCCAGGATTTTGATCTCTTCGGTCCCCGTGTTCAGCAGTGTCCCTTCGACCTTATACATTGAAAGCCCGCCGGGACAGCAAAGAAATACCGCTCGAACGTCTCCGCTGCGCGCCCAGTTGGCAAAAACAAGAATGCCGACCATAGAAGCGAAATACAGGGCATTTTTCCACAACGGCCGGCCCACCCGGGGCTCCGGCATGGCCATTTGTGCATTGTTTTTATCGATCTCTTCTTTGCGATAAATCAAGTGCATTAAAAGCCCAATCACAATGCTAAAAACAATCGCTCCGACAGCGCGGGCGATACCTATTTCCAACCCGAGTATTCGGGCGGTCAGGATTATCGCAAGGACATTGACCGCGGGGCCTGAATAAAGAAAGGCGGTGGCAGGCCCTATGCCGGCGCCCATCTTATATATCCCGGCAAACAGCGGTAAAACCGTACAGGAGCAAACCGCCAGGATGCTCCCCGAGACAGATGCCACGCCGTAAGCGAGTATCTTGTTGGCTCTGACACCGAGATATTTCATCACGGACGCCTGGCTGACAAAAACGGAAATCGCTCCGGCGATAAAAAACGCCGGAATCAGGCACAGCAGCACATGCTCCCTCGCATACCATTTAACAAGGTGCAGCGATTCGGTGATTGAGCTATCGAATCGCGCTGCGCCGACAGGCAGAAAAAAACAAACCAGAAAAACCGCTAAAATCAGCAGCAGCTTCTTCCGTTCACTTTTGAAATCCACGGCTGATTCTCCTATTGCAGAGCTGTGAGCAGTTTCTGGCTTTCTTCGGCCTGTTCCCTTAAAACGCCGGTCACGCACTCGAAGAAATCGACTATGCAGACGCATTTGAGTCTGTAGATGACTTTGAGCCCTTCTTTGCGGTAGTCCAGCAGGCCAGAGTTTAACATTACCGAAAGATGCCGGGATACGTTCGAGCGTTCCGAGCCGATGTACTCGGCAATGTCACAGACGCACTGCTCGCCGTCCACAAGGAAATTCACGATCGCGATTCGCAGCGGATGGGCAATCGCCTTGGCGATCTCGGCCTGCTTTGCAAATAATAGTTGTTTACTTTTACTTAACATTTTGCCTCCACTATCTTACTATGTGATAACATACTCACGTAGTAACACAATGTTCGTTATATTTCTACTTTTATTTTCATTTTTGGGCTGAATTTAACCTTTGATTTTACGGGGCTTCCATTGGCTTCGACAGGCGTGTGTGCGTCGGTGCTTATTTATATGCATCCCTGCGATGTCTAACGGCAATTATATCAATTAATCTTGTGCTATCATTAATCGTGTAGATAACTCGATAATTACCTACCCTCATTCGCCATAAGTTTCTGCTGTCCTGCAATTTAATACAATTGTGAGGTCGTGAATTTCCAGACAAACTTTCAATCTTAGGAAATATCTTATTGACTATCTTAGCATCAAGCGCTTCCAGTTCTTTCCTCGCCGAACGTGCGAAGGTTATGCTGTACTCAGTCATTCAGTTTTCCCGCACGTTGCAGATGTTTTTTCACTGAATTAAGCGATTCGCGGGTTTCTTTGCGTCTCTGATGCGCAACTAAGCAGTCATAAAAATCTTCCCATAAATCAGAGTATTTGTTTAAATCAATAATAACTGCGGATTTGTTGCCTTTGTCATCAATTACAAATTGAATACCACCCATTGAAAAATCCTTTATCATGTAAATAGAATATATTTATATTATATACATCTCAAGTCTGATTTTCAAAAGTTTTCTGTCTGAAGCAGGAAATCAATGATTCTTTTTAAATAACCGCCTATATGGTGCGATGAATTCGAACCGATAAAGTTAGAACTTTTTTCTGAACCTTGCGGCCGGGATGTTTAGGAGCTTGCGGTATTTTGCAACGGTGCGTCTGGCTAATTTTTTTATGCCGCCCTTTAAAAGCTGATCGCGTATCTCGTCGTCATTTAAAGGTTTAGCCTTATCCTCTTCGTCGATAATCTGCTGCAGTTTTGCCCTGACAGCTTCCCAGCTATGCGCCTGGCCGTTCACGTCTTCTATGCCGCCGCTGAAGAATTTGCGCAGCGGCAATATGCCCCATGAACACTGGACGTATTTGCCGGAAACGGCTCGCGACACGGTAGCAAGATGCACGCCGACATCGTCTGCAACTTTTGACATCGGCAGGGGCCGAAGATGCAATTGGCCCTTGTCGAAAAAATCCTTCTGGTATTTCACTATTACCTGTGTGACCTTCAGCAGCGTATTTTTTCGCTGCTCTATTGCTTCCATAATCCATTGAGCGGATCGAAGATTATTCTGCAAAAATTTTCTCGTTTTCTCTCCGACCTGCACGTCTTTTGCCATTTTTACATAGTAGTTGTTGACTCTCAGGTGAGGTAAATCGGAGTCAGCCAATCGTACCGAGTATTGGCCTGCAGTGTCCGTTGATTCCACGATGACGTCCGGGGTAATAGGATGATTTTGGTGTCTGCCGATTTGCAGACCCGGCGAGGTGTCGAGCTTACTCATACGCTCGATAGCCCGGTTGATTGCCTCGATACTGCAGTTCATTTTCCTGGCGATTTCGGGCAGATGATTTTCGAGCAGCGCATCTAAATGCTCGGAGATCAGACGGGATTCGAAGCTCATATCTTCGCCCATCTGGGCCATCTGGATAAGCAGGCACTCCTTCATATCGCGCGCA
>DQCG01000062.1:2828-6747 GCA_003533825.1 Phycisphaerales bacterium | reverse complement strand
AGTACGTCTACTCGACCAATTTGTCGGCCATCGGCCGGAAATCCGAAATACTAAACCCGAAATCCGAAACGAGTGGAAAGGACATGTTTGAAAAAACAAAGCCAATGTTAATATGGGCAATATAGCACAATATCAGCAATAGTGGAAATGGTGCGATTAATCGCACACTACGTCGCCGGACTTCCGCCTGCGCAGGAATGACAAACGCTGTTTCCGCAACAGGTACTAATTATATTCTGAGCCTGTTGTTTGACGATGTATCCTTGAATGAAATGGAGTTTGGGAATACGATACGGCTTTGATACAGCGATTTTTTAGGAAGGAAGCAAAGTGGAAAAAATTGACAGGCGCAAGGTTTTGGGTATGACGGCCGCCGGGCTGGCGGGGAGGTTTCTTGGGCCGGGGCTTGTGTACGGAAATGAATTGGAAAAGGTTAAGAAAAAGAAGCCGGTACTGCACGTGACAGACCTTTTTCGCCCGCACATGGATCCTGACGATCACTGGGATCTGGCGTGTGTGTATGCTCTGGCCTGCCGGGGCGATATCGAGCTTAAGGGCGTTCTGATTGACCATCCGCCGGAGAATGCCGGCCGGCGGAATCCTGATATTGCAGCCGTGGCGCAGATGAACTTAATCGCCGGCACTTACGCTTCTGTTGCAGTGGGATCCGGCCTGCCTATGAAATCGCGCGATGATGTTCAGGAGTATGCTTCGTCAGCCCACCGTCACGGCGTCGGAATGGTGCTGGATGTGCTGCGAAAATCACCCGTGCCGGTTGTTATTAATATTCTGGGATCCAGCCGGGATGTTGCGATTGCGGGCAAAAAAGCCCCTGAGCTGTTTAAGGCTAAATGTGCCGCGATATATCTAAACGCCGGGACGGGCTCTCCAAAGATGAGTCCGGCGTCGAAGCTCGAATATAACGTCACGCTTGAAAGGTATGCGTTTGCGGCCATCTTCGATTTGCCGTGTCCGGTCTATTGGATGCCGTGCTTCGAGGAGCTTGAATCCCGCCGGCAACAGGAAATAAGAGAATACGGCACGCATTATAAGTTCAGGCAGGACGAGATACTCCCTCACTTGTCGGATATGGTTCAGAATTACTTTGCTTATATGTTCGGCAAATACACGGATAACAACTGGCTGGGTTATCTTAAAGGCACGAGGGAAGAATCGTTACTGGCCAAAGTTGGAAGCATGGACCGGCACATGTGGTGCACGGCGGGATTTCTCCACGCGGCGGGATATACGGTGACTCGTGACGGACGAATTGTGCCTCTTCATGACAAAAACGCCCGGCCGGTTTTTAGTTTCGACGGCATCAAAGTCAAATGTGACGATAACGGCGTGACGAATTGGGTTCGTGACGACGGATCGAAAGATCGTTTCATATTTCACGTTCGCGATACGAAAAACTATCAAGCCGCCATGACCGCCGCGATGAAGTCACTGCTGACGGCATTGCCTTAATACTACAATGCTGCCTTCCTGGTGTACTCATTGAAGAAGGTGACTATCTCCGGGAAGAAGGATTCGAACGTGGGATAATTGTCCCTGTTTGCCTCGTACGTCCCGAGCAGATCACTCAGTTCCTTTGTCCAGACGAATCCGTTGCCGGCCTCTTTATCAAGGTAGCTTTGTAAGTACTCAGGCTCAAACGAGTTTCGAATGTAGCACGCCACAGAAGCCCTGACTGCCGACTCGTACATCAATGACCGCCAGTTTTGATAGCCTATCCGTTTCATTGAAGGGGCTTTGGCGGCATAGAGCTTTTCCCCGGCGGGCTCTAGCTGCTCCATGTACTTTTCCACGACAGGATTGGCGAATGAATGACAGAACTCATGCGCGACGATCTCCAACTTCCTGGGGCGAAACACGGGATTACCGTCTGCATCGGGCAACGGCATGCCGATAATTGCATACTTCTCATTGGTTTTACCATCTGTGAATCGTGGCCCATAATTATTGGGGCCATTAAGAAATCCCAGCACGAGCCTCAAATCCCCCAGTTCTTCGACGCCAAAAAATTCGCCGAGCCATGTTTGAAGATCGTATTGTGCCATTACGGCCCGGCAGGAACGAATGCCCGTTTCGTACAGCGTGCGATGGGCTTTGAAGAATTCATCGAATTTCGTCTCGGCCGCAAACTGTCGGAGCTGCTCAAGGAATTCAGCCGTCTCCTGTTTCTTCCATCGGCCATCGAGTCCCCAGGGCCATTGTTCAAAAGTCTTTCGCGGGTGAAAATCGCGATAGATATGGACAGCCAGCGACATCGGGCCGTCACAGCTCATCCGGCGCTTGCTGCGAAGCCGGGCGGCGAGTTTAACCGCCGGGTGGTCGTCAAAATCGCCGAACTGCCGCCAGATATCTCTCACGTATGACCGTATCCGCCCCTGGTTGTATTCATAGTTGTCGGCCAGACGAAATACGATTCCGATCAACTCCACACGGGGATCCACTTCGATTTTGACAGCGGCGACATTCGGCCTGTTCTTTGGCTGGGGATTCTCAATGGCGCCGACAGTCGAAGGCAGGCCAATGCTATAGACCATCACAAGCGCCGGGATGACCAACGCCTTGATGGTCCATAAAAGCCTATCATTGTAGAAATCAATATTCTCTACGGCAACTTGCGGTCTATCACTTTCGTAATTGGTCGTGTTCTTGTTCATTTGACTTGCCTTCGACTTTCTGTTTCGCTTTCCTGATATAGTCTTTCGATGCTCGCCCTATCGTGTAGCCTTCCTGGTGTAGTCATCCAGGAAATCGACGAATTCCGGGAAGAAGGATTCAAACGTGGGGTATGAATCGCGGTTATCCTCGTAGTTCTTGAGAAAATCCGTAAGGTCTTTGGTCCAGAGAAATCCGTGACTGATCTCTCTTTGGAAGTAATAGTCCGCATGCATGGGCTCAAGCGAGTTTCGAGCAAAACTTCCAACACAGGCCCGTACTGCAGTCTCATACATTATGGATTCCCAATTATGATAGCCCCTCTTTCGCATGGCCTGGCCTTGAGCTGCGAAGAGCTTTTCTCCGGCCGGCCGCAGTTGCTTCATGTACTTGTCCACGACAGGATTGGTGAAGGAATGACAAAACTCATGTATTGTTATTCCCAACTGCTGGAGCATAAATGCCGGATTGCCCCCGGGGCTGGCAAGCGGTGCGACTATTGCATACTTCTCGCTCGTTTGGCCGGATTGAAATCTTACCCCATAGTTGCCGCGCCCGTTGACAAATCCCAACACCAGCTTCAATTCATCGTTTGTTGCGACACCGAAGAACACATCAAACCATTTGAAAACATCAGGATATTGTGTCATAAAGGTTTTGCAGGCAAGAATGCCTTTTTCGTACTGCGGCGCCTGGGCTTCGAAGAATTCGTTGAATTTCGTTTCGACGGCGAACTGGCGGAGTTTCTCCAAAAATTCCTCGGTCTCCTCTTTCTCCCATCGGAAGTCGAGTCCTTCCCACGGCCACTGTTCAAAACTCTTTCTCGGACGGAAATCATGGTCGATATATATGGCCAACGACATAGGGCCATCGGCACTCATCAAGCGCGTGTTGCGAAGCTGGACGGCCATCCTGACTACCGCGTGATTGCTAAAACCGCCGAAGTGCCGCTCGATGGCTTTAGCGTAGGATTGCAGAGAGTTGTCACCGTATTCAGGATTGCCCGCCAGGCGAAAGACGATTCCGATTAACTCAACCCGGGGATCCACCCCGATTGTGATCGTGCCGGCATTCGCCATGTTCTTTACAAACTGGTTACTGGCGGCAAGAGCTGATGAAGACAGGCCGATGCTGAAAACCAGTAAGATGGCCGTGCAGAAAGCAACATTCTTTACGGCAACCTGCGTTCTTTTAGTTTTGTTGTTGGTAGTGTTTTTGTTCATTTTACTTCTCCTTAACTTATTGTTTT
>DQCG01000062.1:0-2787 GCA_003533825.1 Phycisphaerales bacterium | reverse complement strand
GCAACCTTCCGAGAGCGGCGAATCTTTAGACCGGCTCCGCATACATCAACTATATTATTAAGAGCATCACGCTTAATACTGATGAGGTCTTAGAATTTTTTATGGTATATCAAGGGCCGATGAAGCCCGTCATTTCTTGATAATACTCTGTGTCTCCTAACCGCCGGCATTGTCCGCAAATGCCTTTTTGACCTCCTTCCTTAATAGAACGGATAGTGCCCAGACTCCAAAAGGCACGCCGAACAGACAGCCCGGACTAATAGGAAGTATCGCCAGGATGGAGCTTATAACAGACCACTTGTATTTCTCAAGTTCTCTCATTCTCATCACACCATAGATAATCACAGTTCCCATGCAAGTGACAAGTAAGCTAAGTGCCGCAACCTCTTCATCGATACCGGGCAGCAGCATACTGTTTGACAAGATTATAGTTCCCATGAGCAATGTAAACGGGATAATGCAGAGGATGTTAATACCGCCCGCGATTAACAGGCCGTCAGCAGGCTTCCGCACTTGTCGACGGATGGTATCGAGCTTGTCGCTTGTGTGATACGTTAGCGCCCTGGTCTTTGCCTGCAACGGTTTCGACGTCGGTCTTTATTTCATTAGCGTGCTGGTAGCGTAGTTCAGGCTCCTTTTCCAGGGTGTGCAGAACTATCTCGTCGAGACGCACATCGACGTGGACTTTCTTCGATGGTGGGGCAAATCGGCCTATCGGCAATTCACCTGTAAGCATTTCGTAGAAGACCACTCCGAGAGAATAGATGTCGGCACGATGGTCGACTTTCTTAGGATGTTCGACTTGTTCCGGGGCCATATAGTGGGGCGTGCCCATTCTTTGGCCGGACTGGGTAAGCGTGTAAGCACTTGTCGGCTTATCCAGTAATCTGGCAAGGCCGAAATCGGCGATTTTTACATTACCCTCTGCGTCCAGCAAAATGTTCTCCGGCTTTATGTCGCGATGTACGATTCCTTTTTTGTGGGCATAGTGCAGTGCCTCGCAAATTTTCGGGACGATAGCAAGGGCCTGGTCTGAAGTAATTTCACCCGCCTGGATTATTCGTCGCAGGTCGGTCCCGTCGACGAATTCCATGAGGAAGTAATACAGGCCGTCTTCCGTATGGCCAAAGTCGTATACAGTTACTATTTCCGGATGGTTTAGTTTGGCCAGAGAACGGGCTTCGCGCATGAAGCGTTCTGCAAAAGCCGGATTTTGACCGACTTCCGGCGGCAGAATCTTTAGTGCCACTAACCGATCAAGTTGTTTCTGCCGGGCTTTATAAACAGCTCCCATGCCGCCATGTCCCAGTAATTCGATTATCTCGAGCTGTGGAAACTTCTCAGCGAGCTCTTTAGGCTCAAGCGGTTCAAATCCACCCGGCGGTGTGGCACTTGTTGTATCAGCGCTGCTCAATTCCGAAGGACCTGCCTTTTTGTCTTTGCCACTGTTGTTCATACCGGCTTTCATCAGGCATTGCGGGCAAAGGCCGCTGGGAGCATTGGCCGGCAAGTCGGCTCCGCATTTTGGGCATTTCATTTTTTCGGCCATGGTAATAGCTCCTTAATTCGTTATTTTCATCGTTTCCGCCTATAACATGGGAAAAATTTTGGAGATGTTACAAGAAAATAATATTTTTTTCGAAAAAAACACGGCGGGCACTCGGTTCACTTAATACGCAAGGGCGGCGAACAAACTTTCCATTTCTTCATCAACCTGGTCTACGCCGCCCACTGTTTGGGCGATTTCATCCCGCAGGAGCTTCCTGTATCGCCTCCGAAGGCGGTGCACGGCGACCCTTACAGAACCCTCGGTCATCCCCAGTTCCGTCGTCATATCCTGATACGGGATTACGTCTTTGTCAGTTGTCAGATAGACCTTAAGACAGTCAAAGAGATTCCTTTTTTTCTTCTGAGCCATCTCGTCCTCAAGCCGGCTCATCGTTCGCTCGAGGACCGTAAGCGCCCAGGACTTCTCAAAAAGCTGTTCCGGCGACAGTTGAATCGCCGGCTCAAGAGCATACTGACCTTCCGCATTTTGAATGCTAAGAGACAGTATCTTCCTGTCTCCACCGCGTTTTTTGGCCCGGGCGCGATCTCGCTGGTCGGAGAGGAAGTATTTCAGCCTGACCAGGAGAAAAGAGCGAAACTTGCCGTATTTGGGATCGGCGGTCTGCAAATCCTTTTTCTCTAATATATGTCCGAAAAAAGCCTGGGTGAGATCCTCGGCCTGGTGAGTGTCATATCCCCGCTGCCGCAGATATGCATAAAGTGGAAACCAGTAGCTTCGGCACAAAGTCTCAAGCGCCTGCTTTTGCTGGGGCGACGAACTTTTTCCCGCCGCCGATACTACACTCCAGTGCGTGGTGGCAAATCGCGGTTTGCCGGCCGAAATAGAATTACGTTGATTCTTGTCTTGCATAAGAAGTCATTCCTACTGAATAGTCGCAGCCGGCATGAATATATTTCTACCGAAACGGAAAAATCCAGAAAGCTCGATACTCCCCGGTGTTATTCGAAGCTCACGGTCGCTTGTCCTTTTTCTTTGCTTAGCATGATTTCTTTCTTCCGGTCTCCCCATGTCACGACATATTTGCCGTGAAATGCGCGGATGCGGCATTGGCCGTTTGCATTCGTTTTGACCTTACTATCGGTCCACCATTCTTTGAAGACAAGGTTGCGATATGCCTCGGCCGCGGGCGTGGGTGCCCAGTCCCGGCGATAAAGCGAGGATTGGCGAATCCAGTTGGCTCCTTCCCAGAAGCCCCACATGAGAATCCCTTCGACCGC
>DQCG01000585.1 GCA_003533825.1 Phycisphaerales bacterium | reverse complement strand
CCGAATTTCAGTTGGCTGGACAGCTTTACCTTTAGAGTTAACGACGGCAAGGCGGACAGTGTTCCGGCAACCGTAATGATCTCTGTGACTCCGGTTAACGATCCACCGAGGGCAAATGATGACAAAATCATTACAAAAGAAGATACGCCGGCGACGATTGATGTGCTGGCGAATGATATCGAGGTGGACAACGAACTGCTCGTCGTAAGTAAGGTCACCAGGAGTGCCGGCGGCTCGGTCACGATAAACCCCAACGGTACGTTGACATATACACCAAATGAAAACTTCTATGGTACCGACGCATTCATATATACCATTACCGACCGGGAAGGCGAAACGGATACCGCCACGGTGAAAGTCGAAGTCACCATGGTGAACGATCCGCCGGTGATTACTTCAAAACCCGTAACCAAAGCCATGGTGGATCTGTTATACAGCTATCAGGTTCAAGCTGCAGATCCCGACAGAGAAGATACACTGACTTACTCCTTAACCACTCATCCCGTCGGCATGAACATAGATCCGGTGACAGGCTTAATACAGTGGACACCTTATGCTGCTCAGGAAATAATTCATGATGTAACCGTCAAAGTCGTAGACAGCAACAGCATTCCAAATTCGGATACTCAGCAATTCAACGTCAGTGTAAATCCGACACCGCCCAAGACAGCTAACCTGACAGTCGTGGACGGCTATGACAGCAGGAGCAGAAAAATGTTGTTGGCGGAAGGTAAAATCGACGTTGTTCAAGCCAGTGACGACAAGCGGCAGGAAGTCAGGGGTGGTTCGTATATAGCATACAGTTTTTCAAATGTATCCATCCCTACGGGTGCTTCAGTGGCATCGGTTGCTATTTACGTGGAGCACTTCGAACAAGAACGGTTTGTTCCCGGACAACTGCAATGGCACATTGGAACAGGCTGGCCGAGCAAACCGGAGGTCTGGGTATCGATCAATGCTCCAATACGCAGCGGTCAGAAGAACGAGGCGGTTGACTCCCTGGATGTTACGAGTTTTGTGAATACACCTGAGAAGGTTCGCACGCTTCAGATACAGATTGCGAATAATGACACCGCTTCCAGAAAAACGGTTTCAATAAACTATATCTACGCTGTAATTGAATGGAGCTGGCCTGCACCGAAAAAGATAGTTCAGCCTAAAGTTGAATCTGACCTTGTCCAATATGGACTTTAGACTGTCAAGTAGTAACATCAGCAATATCGGGGTGTGATTCTAAAGAGGCATTGTGCGGCATAATCTTCTCTAAAGGATCCTGTGAAAACAAATCTTGCATCTTTTTTTCATGCCGGTTGTCGTCCAAAAACTCCATTTCTCGTGTCGAAATTACGGTTTATGCCGTCAATTCCATGGTCCGATATGTATTTCGAGCCTTATTCCTGAAAATAACGTAAATTCGCACATATTTTTTTTGACATTCCCGCATTAATCCGTTATATTATAGTTGTGAGAAGGGTGGTGAGATGGCAGAAGGTGTATATTGTCACCTCAGTTTTTCGCTCACCACATAGCCCGATTTTCACATAGTGCAAACTATAAGGGAACATTTTCGACGAAAGGATAGACCATGTCGAAACATAAAACAGGTTTGCACAAGGATGTGTCAGTTATTTTTGATGGAGTATGGAACCCGGAGGCAGACAATTTTCAACAGACTTTTCGTGAGCCTGTAGCGAGCAGCGAAGCCTATGTTCAACCGGAATCACTGGCTGTTGACAATTACCCTAAAGAAGCCGGACTTGCTAATATAGTAAAGATTGTCGTGAAGGCCCCCGGCTATCTTTTCTCTTCCAGATCAAGACGGGAGAAGAAAAGGCTTTTATCGATATCCAAACATCTATTAATTAATATGCCGAGCTAATACGCTGTATCCCGGATAGTCTTATATGTTTTTGCTGTTCAGTATGCGTAGAGCTGTTTGTAGGGAAAAAATATTATTTAGAAAGTTTATAAGCATTTCTATCGAGTCCTTGATATAATTAGCAATCAGTCCTATAAAAGCCCCACAAAACACCTTCTTATGTAATCTTCCACTTATTTTCGTTATCTTCATTCTATCCTTTTAATCCATTTTTCGTCTTATCTGTGAAAATTGCCTGTTTCTTTTCCAATTCTGAGTTGAGTACATTTGACATTGGATGCGCGAAGTTATAACATACTGAGTCCTGTTAAGATATGCTCGGCAGCGTAACCGAGCAGGTTTGAATGGGAAATAGTTGTTTACTTTTTGGGAGATTGCAAGATGAATAATTTAAAGTCACAAATATTGACTGCTTTACTTTTCCTGACAATTGCAATCATTGGACCGCTATCAATAGTTACTGGCGCGGAAAAGCCCGCGGTAGCAAAACCTGCTGCCGCAAAACCCAAACCAGATTATCCACCTTTGGACCAGGTTCTCAAGGATTATAAAAAGGTCGTATCCACCGCTGATGGAGAGAAAAGTCTCTATGACATTTGGACCCGCGAGAAGGATGGTCAGATGCTGGCAGCCTTACCGTCCGGTTACGCATCAAAAAGGTTCTTCATCGCGCTGACCGTTGCAAGCGGCGAAGATTTCGCCGGCTTGCAGGCCGGGGATATGTATGTGTATTGGAAACGGTACGATAAGCGTCTGGCCCTCATCGAGCCCAACATTCAAATCAAGTCCACCGGAGACCAGGAATCCAAGAGTTCCGTTAAACGGTTATTTACGGATCGGGTTATTCTGGATGTGCCGATTGTCACCATGTCGGGCGGCTCTCCGGTGATTGACATGGATGCCCTGCTGGTCGGTCAGGCTGGGAAGTTTTTTGGTCCTCGCGTTCGGGTCTCAAATACTCGATTGATAAAGATAAAAAAGGCCAAAGCCTTCCCGAAGAATGTTGAGCTGGCCTTCGAGATTCCCACGGAGAACGGACGGCTCCAGACTCTGCACTATTCCATCAGCGAGATCCCCGGAAAAACCGGCTACAAACCACGCAAGGCGGATGAACGCATCGGTTATTTCACGACCGGCTACAGAGACTACGGGCAGTTTAAGGATCCGGACACTATGGTGAGGTATATCAATCGCTGGAATCTGGAAAAGGCGGATTCCTCACTCAATGTCAGTCCTCCGAAGAATCCCATCGTTTTTTATATCGAACATACGACTCCCGTGCGATACCGTCGGTGGGTTAGAGAAGGACTTTTGTATTGGAACATAGCCTTCGAGAAGGTCGGTATCTCAAACGCGATAGAGGTCTATTATCAGGATAAGGGTTCCAACGCTCATATGGAAAAAGACCCGGAAGACGTGAGATACAATTTTATTCGCTGGCTGAGCAACAACAGGGGCACATCTATCGGTCCCAGCCGCGTCCACCCCGAAACGGGACAGATTCTCGATGCGGATGTCATCCTTACAGACGGCTGGATTCGTCATTTCTGGACTACTTATCAAGAGATCATGCCCGAAATAGCGATGGAGGGCATAGGTCCTGAAACTCTGGCATGGCTGCAAAACCATCCGAACTGGGATCCCCGTATCCGTCTGGCTCCGCC
>DQCG01000482.1:3413-19181 GCA_003533825.1 Phycisphaerales bacterium | reverse complement strand
TAGAGATCAAGCCCGAACTGGAAGACAACGACCAGGAATTAGCGATACATATCAAAAGACCGGATATACAGCGTAAAGCCCGTATTGCTCAGCTAAAAAAGAACCTTGCGAAAACATGGATTGACGGCCCCGGTTCAATCACGGGATTTCTTGTCGCGGTCATCGGTGTCTGCGTAATCGGGGCGCTGCTGGCAAGCTACGTCGGAAGAAGCCTGTGGCGAACTATCGAAAAGTTTATAATGAACACACCCTTCCTCAGGAATGTATTTCCCTATGTAAAGCAGGTGACCGATTTTTTGCTTACGAATGAGGAGCAAAAAAAGCTGTTTTCAAGGGTTGTTGCGGTCGAGTATCCGCGAAAAGGTATATGGTCGGTGGGTTTAGTTACCGGCTCGGGGCTTGAGAAAGTCGTCAATACCGTGAAAAGAGAATTTCTCACTGTTATTATACCGACTTCGCCGACCCCATTTACCGGTTTTGTGATAACGGTTCAGAAAAAGCAGACTATCGACTTGGATATGACAATAGAAGAAGCGTTGAGATTTATCGTCAGCGGCGGTGTTATAACGCCGGGCAGCGAGCATGTCGTAAAGGCTTTGCCGAAAGCCGGAGAGGATGAGGGACGATAAGATTGGATTTAGCAGGAACCTAAGTAATTAAGGAGAATAATTTTGCTTATTACAATCAGTGGTAAACATGTCGAAATAACCGAATCTATCAAAAAGCACGCAGAGGAAAAAGCTTCCAAGCTTCCGAAGTACTATAATAGCATCAATCAGGTTGAAGTTATTATAGATGGCAGCCAGAGTGGTAGTACGAGCGTTGAAATAATTGCAAGAGCCGAGCGCAGCAAGGTTTTTATTGGAACTGAAACAGGTGAAGATGCTTACAGATGCATTGATATGGCTGTCCATAAGCTTGAACGGCAACTCAGGAGGGCAAAGAGCAAAGAACGAGACAACAAACATATAAGTGGTACGGAGTTTTCGGAGTTAACGTAGGTTGTGTTTTATGGTATGCGGCTTTATTTTTTTGGTTTGGCCGGGTAAACAGTTAAGGATGATACTGGGTAGATAACATGAAATTTAGGGATTTTGTCTGTTTTGAGGCAACAATTACGGATTTGCAGGCCAACGGCCGGGACGATGTAATAACGCAGCTTGTTTCGTCGCTTGATAAAGCCGGTAAGCTCGAAGAAGGCAAATGTCGTGAGATTACCAAGGAGGTAATAAAAAGGGAAAACGAAGCCAGCACAGGGCTGGGCAAAGGCGTTGCTGTGCCCCATATAAAGCATAAAGCCGTAAAAAGCGTAATTGCTTCGATTGGGCAGAGCAGTACCGGGATTGATTTTTTCGCTCTCGACAAACAGCCGGTTTATTCGGTAATACTTTTGATCAGCCCTGCGGATGACCCTGACGAACATTTACAGGCGATGGAGAGTATTTTCAAGCATTTGCAACAGGAGCGGTTCCGCAAATTTCTCAGGCAGTGCCGTAGTGCCAAGCAGGTTGAAGAGCTTCTCACTGAGGCCGATGAAGATCCATCTTTGTAGTTACGTGTGTTGATTGGTGTCGGTTGGAGAAACGGAATCGCAGAGATGCAGGCAGAAGAAGATACATTGGAAAACGAGGAGTATGAGGCTGAGCTTGAGATAAAAAACGCCGAGGGGCTTCATATGCGCCCTGCCATGCAGTTTGTAGATATTGCGAACCGGTTTGATAGTGAAATTAACGTCAGCAACGGCGAAACCAATGTCGATGGCAAGAGTATTATGAATATTAGTATGCTCGCCGCTACTTGTGGGACGAAACTAAGAATAAAAGCTAAAGGTCCGGATGCCCGACAAGCAATAGATGCTTTGCGAGAATTGGTGGAAGAGAAGCATTTCGATGAGCCGACACCGAAGAAGTAACAGACAGCGGATATATGCGGAATAAGAGAATCGCACTATGGAAATCAAAAAGGGCATAGCTGTTTCGCCGGGCATTTCAATCGCCAGGTCGCTGATAATTGACTCCGAGGATTATCGCATTCCCCGCCGTCAGATAAAGCCCTCTCAGCGGATGATTGAGATTCAACGTGCGAGAAATGCCTTCAAGGATGCGATCGGAGAATTGACCCGGTTCGAGTCGGCAACGGACAAGCCCGAGGGCGGCAAGATCAAGGATATTTTTGCCGTGCATTTGCGTTTTCTGCACGACAGAAGCCTGCGAAAGAAGATCACGGATATGATTCACTCGGATTTGGTTACGGCCGAGTACGCCGTCTCTACGGTCCTCCGTGAAATTGCTTCGCATTTTACCAAAGTCAAGGACGCTTATATCAGCGAGAGGGCGGCGGATATTTACGACATTGAAAGGCGTCTGCTCACGCAGTTGCTCGGCAGGAAACGCGAGAACGTCGAGCATCTGAAAAACGAGGTCGTGATTGTCGCCCGGGAGTTGAGCCCTACTCGGACCGCCGGCTTCGACAGGAAATTCGTCAAGGGCATCGCCAGCGATGCGGGTGGCCGAACCAGTCATGCCGCTATCGTGGCCCGCTCATTGGGCATCCCGGCGGTCGTTGCGCTGGAAGACCTCACAGAGTGCACCAGCGTCGGAGACCTCGTTATTGTCGACGGCAATCGCGCCATCGTCATCGTCAATCCGGATGAGCAAACGATTCGGCAGTACGAGGAGTATTCGAAGGAATTTACAGAGCTTGAGCACAGACTCGATGCAATAAGACAAAAGCCCGCCGTGACGCGTGACGGCGTCGAAATCACACTGCTCGGAAATATCGAGTTTCCTAATGAGGCCGAGGTCGTCCTGGAAAAAGGAGGCGCCGGTATCGGCCTGTACCGCACCGAGTTTCTGTATCTTAATACACAAACCGAGCCCACCGAGCAGGACCATTATGAGGCTTACGCCGAAACCGTTCGCGTCTTCGCCGACAAGCCCGTCGTCATAAGAACGCTGGACCTCGGCGCCGACAAATACACGCAGCGCAAGCGTTTCGCTCCTGAGCCAAACCCGTTTCTGGGGCTGCGGTCTATCAGGTTTTGCCTGCAGAACCTTATGCTGTTCAAGAGGCAGTTGCGGGCGATTTTGCGAGTGTCGGTTCTCGGCGATGTCAAGATTATGTTCCCACTGATTACGAATCGCCACGAGCTGATGCAGGCGAAGATGATTCTACACGATGTGATGGAAGACCTCGATGAGGAATCCATCCCGTACAACAGGGATATGCAGGTAGGCATAATGGTCGAGACGCCGTCGGCGGCTTTGACCGCTCATTCGCTTGCCAGGGATGTCGATTTCTTCAGTATCGGCACGAACGACCTGACGCAATATACCCTGGCCGTGGACAGGGGCAACGAGCTGGTCTCGATGTTGTATTCGACAGTTGACCCGGCGGTGCTTCGGCTCATCAGAACCGTCATTCAGGATGCGCACAAGGCACAGATCGACCTGAGCGTGTGCGGCGAGATGGCTTCCGAGCCGGAGTATATCATGCTGCTGATGGGCATGGGGGTCAGGACGATTTCGATTACATCGCCGATGATTCCGGAGATAAAGCAGATTATTCGCTCGGTAACGATGGAATATTGTAACAACGTAGCCAGAAAAGTCCTCGGCATGGACTCTGAAAGGCAAATCTCCGCCTACCTGAGAGACGCCGCAAGAAAAATCCTCCCCGAAGCATTTTAGCCGATCATTCGTGAGTTGTGCTAATCAGTTCAAGGCTTCTCAGAACCGGTTTAACGTTCACGTCGAGATTTCGCCAATTCAACTTCAATATCTATTAGCAGACGGTTACGCAAATAGTTGATATCTGCCTCAACAGTTACGCGGCCTAATTCGGTATCGTCTTCGATTTGTTTGATGATGTCGTTCGGGGATTTTGCCGGCTCCTTCCAGTTGGTCTCAAGCTTGTAATCCTCGCCTACCCGGTTTCGCTCGATAACCAGTCGTTTGAGTTGCTCATCGGTAAGAATATCCAGTGGAACAATCTGAGCCTTGTTAGCATCGAGATCGTCAAGAGTGATAAAGCGATCTTTCTTAGGATCGTAGCACACGGGTTTTTTTCGAGCCAATCCCTTGATTTTAGGCAATAAGGTCATTATGTGTTCCTCCATTCTTTTGCACCTTACACGATATCCACACCCGGCCGTATATGTGTGCGTTCGGCAGTAGTATTTGCTGCATGGCCTGTAAAAATAGAAACACCTCTGGGCACAGGTAAGACACACATAGTAACTATTATGGCCGTCTGGTTGATTATACGTTTATTTTGGCATTATACAAGAGAGAATTTAGAGCCCCGGTTATTGCTGAATTCAAGGTCGTAAGAATACTCAAAGACCTTTTCTTTCCGGTCTCCTTGATCTGCGCGAGAAGTTCACGAAGGTGAGAATAGTCGGCCTCAATGGTGATGGCGCCGAATATCTCGTTGCACAAAATCGCCTCAACAACATCGCGCCGCGACATCAAGGAGCAGCTTGTTGCCTGCAACCTTTAGTCGGATTTTTCAGTTTTAAGCATACCCATATTTGGAGCTTGCTACTTTCATATCTGATGCTCTTAGTAAAGACTTTGCCGTTGAGGGGCTTGGGGCCGCCCATCTGGGTAGGCGGCCCCAAATGTCTTTATCTCGAATAATTGATCAGACTGAGGTTCTCAAAAGTAGGTCATTCTTCAAGCTCACCTGCACCGAGCAGGGCCGTCTCCATTTCAAGACGCCGGATCGGGAAGCAGATCTTAATCCAACGGTACGGTTTGATCGTGGCCATTTTTGAGCCGTGGAGCCTGAGATGGTCCCGGTCGTAAGTCAACCATGAAGCCGCAGCGGTGCCGGGCACCTGGGCAATGGCTGCATCGAAGGCCTGCCTCGTAGCGATAAACGCCTGTCCGGCGGTTGCCCCGGCTGCCATCTGCAGGTCGAACGTAGCATCCGCTCTAACGAACAGCAGGAATTCGTTAATAAATGTCGTCGACGGATCATCCCATACGAAGTGGAAGTTCTCGTCGTAGCCGGCATAGGCCCTCGCACCCTTGGCGACCGTATCCGGCCCGAGTTCTTTAGCGGTACGACAACTAAGGAAGTGTATTACCTTGTCCCTCACTTCGGCGGAATCGTACTTGCAGGCCTCGAGGATGCGGTTGTGCCAGTGACCCGTGTAGAGATTGTAGTTGCCGTGGCCGACACCGCTAATGTAGGTAGTCAGCCCATTTTTGGCCTCGGGGATAAAGTATGTCCGGGTATCGTTGATGCCCGTCAGAGCCACAACGGTGAATCCGCGTGCTGCGAACCTTGGATGAACATTCTTAATCCGCCATTTGGCGATCGGAGTGGTCACGTTATCCGTAGTGTTCTCGCAGAATAGGGCCCGGTTTATGAGTCGCAGGCGAATGCACTTCTTAATAGGTTTCCACCACGGCCATTTCGGTATGCGCTTCATCGGCACCTTTGGCCAGGAGGGGATCTTCCTTGCTCCGAGGCTACCGGCGAGTTCGTCGCAGTACCCCATCTCGACCTCGGTAGCCAGCTTGCCAAATTCGGTTGCTTTCTTGATTTCGCTGATGATTTCATTCCTGGATAAAATGCCCATACCGATGATACCAAGCTTGAAGTCGGGCTCCAGGGAATAGCGTTTCACAGCGAGTTTGATCCGAAGTTTCTCGTCCAGTGTAGACAATGATCCCCTACCCAGAGACGGTGCGGCTGCTACCTGCTGAACGGTGAGGAATTTACTGTCCGGTGTAATCATCAGTGGTTTCTTTGCAGCAAACGGCTTGAATTGTAGACTTCCGATTTTCATAATAATTCTCCTTTCTCTATCATGTTTTAACGCTTCTTCAAAATACGTGAATCTGTTTTAAACAATGACGTACAATCATCATCTTCTCGCGATTGCACTGCGCAGTTTTTTTGCAAATTCCGCGTCGTTCAGATACTACTCTCTCGCCGATCTCGCCACAGAATTCCGCTTTGTTTACTTTCCTTGGCCCGCTACCTGTATCCGGGTTCTTGGCAACTCCCTGCCGTCAATACAAACGCTGTTCTTATGGAGAAAAGACATTGCATTCTCGCATCTTGACTTAAATTACACTCTTGAAGGTGATTCTCAAGGAAAAAATGTTTTAAAAGTAACAATTCAAGAAAAATACGTATAAATACGTATAAAAGCAAAAGTGTACAAGTGTAATGCCTTATCGCTCAAAGCGTGTATAACGAGTAAAAAATCACGGAATCGTATCTTGCTCGTTGCGGGCGGCGAGGCCGGCACTATTTTTTGAAGTTTAACGTGGCGAATTCTCCATGGTATTTAATTGCGGCTTTGTCGTAAGCATGTTTTTAGCCAGGGAAGAGCCATCCCCATCCCCGCCTTGGGCATGCCTTAAGCAGATAACGACAATCGGGATGAGGCTGCCGCACAATTGAATTGATGTGGAAAGGGTGGCAGTCCGTAGGGGCAACCCTGTGTGGTTGCCCAGGGCAACTACCTGCGGATTTGGTGCGAAAATCTATAAAATTGTAGATGGTGTTTATGCTGTAAGTCTTTGCCTGACAAAGAATATTTTTTTGAAAATTCCCTGTTTTTGTTTTCGACTACAAGCGGTTTTGGTTGATTTTTGATGAAAATATCATCTTAATTAACACGAAAAGGCCGATTTAACCAACAACTGTGAGCCAATCACTATGCGCTTGAAAGCGACTTTGCCTGCTTATCAGGTATAAAATGCTTGTTTTTTTCGGATACAGGTGCATAATCTAAATGGTATAAGTAAAGGTTTTTTAAGGAGATATGTGCATAACAGTTTTGAGCGAGATTATTCCGTTCGTGATAAAGTTCAAGGTGGCCGGGAAGCTGAGGTTTCTCTCGCACGCCGAGATGCTCAGCGTTTTTCAGCGTGCCTGCGTTCGGGCGGGTATCAACGTTAAATACAGCGAGGGTTTCAATCCCCGGCCGAAGATGTCTTTGCCGCTGCCGAGGCCTGTCGGGGTCGAGTCGGACGATGAATTGCTTTATCTTCGTCTGTCCGGTGGTCCATTTCAGGGGTCCGGCGCTCCGGACGAGCAACGAGCCAAGGAACACGAGTCGCGAATCAAGGCCGAGCTTTCGGCCCAACTACCCGAAGGCTGTGAGTTGCTTTCAGTAAGTGTCGCCGAAAAGGGCAGATCGTTTCAGCCTTGTTCGGCGACGTACGTGCTGCCGGTCAGGACCGAATATATCGATGAGAAGTTAAAGGCGACGATTGCGCGTTTGTTGGCGAGTGAAAATCTCAATATCCAGCGGCGGATGGGAATAAAAACCTCGAAAGTCAAAAACCTTGATGTCAGAGCTTTTTTGAAATCGATTAAGTTGGAAGATCAAGGTATAATCGTTGAATGCAATATAAGCTCCGCCGGCTCGATACGCATCGATGAGGTTTTGAGACTGCTGGAGCTTGATGAATACAATTTAGCATCGCCTGTAAGGCGAATGAATGTACAATGGCAAGTTGATGAATCGTAGCTTAAAATTATGAATCGGGCCACGATATACTAACTGCAAAAAACGAGGGAAAAAATGTCAAGAGAAATGCTAATAAATGTGGCTGAGAGAGAAGAATGCCGGGTAGCGGTAGTTGAAGGGGGCGGCCTCGAGGAACTTTATGTGGAAAGAGCGAGTCTGAACAGTCACGTAGGTAATATTTATAAAGGAAAGGTGGTCAATATTGAATCCGGTATACAGGCGGCGTTTATTGACTTCGGCGTGGGCAAAAACGGTTTTCTCCACATAAGCGATGTGCATCCCCGGTTTTTTTCCGGGGCAGCCGGCGGACATGTCGAGAGTATCGGCAGGAGGAAATCATTAAAGGACCGGCCGCCTATACAGGATTGCCTTCGAAAAGGCAAGGAAATTGTCGTGCAGGTGACAAAGGAAGGATTAAAGACCAAGGGAGCAACCCTAAGCACATATATTGCTTTACCGGGCAAGTACCTCGTGATGATGCCCTGGATGCGAAAGCATGGGGTCTCGCATAAGATCGAGGATGAGGATGAGCGCCGCAGGCTGCGTGAGATTCTTGATGAGAGTAAACCGCCGAAAGGGCTGGGCTTTATTATCAGGACGGCGGGGCAGGGGTGCTCGAAGAGGGACATACAAAACGATTTGAGGTATCTGGCGCGGTTATGGAGAGCTATCGGGCAAAGGATAGAGACCGAAGGTGCGCCCGGCGAGCTTTATCAGGAATCGGATTTGGTTATCAGGGCACTGCGGGATGTCTTCACCAGTAAGATAACTAAAATCGTATGTGATTCGGAAAATGTGGTTCGTAAAATCAGGGACTTCTTTGCCATCGCGACGCCGCGTTTGAAACGCCGGGTAGTATTATACGACGGCAAGGTGCCGCTGTTTCACAAGTATCGAATCGAAGATGAAATTTCAAAAGTCCAGTCCCGAAGGGTCGAGCTCAAAGGCGGCGGTTCCATTATCATCGAGCAAACCGAGGCGCTGGTTTCGATTGATGTCAACAGCGGGCGGTATCGCAAGCAGATAAACGCAGAGCAGACCGCTTACGAGAGCAACATAGAAGCGGCGATGGAAATTGCCCGACAGCTTAGATTGCGAGACCTCGGCGGACTTATTATTTGCGATTTTATTGATATGCGCAACGCCAAGCACCGCAAGGCCGTGGAAAGAGCATTTCGAGCGGCCGTCAAGACCGACCGCGCCCGTTCGAGAATATTGAGCATAAGCAGGTTCGGTGTCGTGGAAATGACACGGCAGAGAATGCGTCCTTCGCTGCAATCCAGCACATATCTGGCATGTCCTAACTGCGGCGGGACCGGTTTCGTCAAAAGCCATGAGTCACTGGCCCTCGAGATTATCCGGCTGCTGAATCTCTCGGCGTCGAAGGAGCAGATAAAAAGGATTGAGCTGTTCGTCTCGCCGGAGGTTGCCGACTACCTGCAGAATGTAAAGAGGGCGGCTCTTACCCAGATAGAGCAGGTTAGCGATAAACGCGTAATCATCCATTTCGCGCCCGATTACGCCGGCGAAAAACACGATATAGTCTGCTATAACGAGCGCGGAAGTGTCGTAAAATTGGATAAACAATAGTCTGCACGACGGCATTCAATAGTAAATACTCAACGAGCGACAATTTATAGGTCGGGAAAAAAACAAGTGGAATTTGATCTTGAATATGCGCGGAAGGTAATTGAGGCGGAAGCTGATGCCATCGTTTCCGTTACGCCGATTGTGGATGCGTCTTTTGCCCTCGCTTGCAGGATGATTTATGACTGCACCGGCTCGTGCATCATCAGCGGTATCGGCAAGGCGGGTATAATCGGGCAGAAGATAAGTGCCACCCTGGCTTCGACCGGCACTCCGAGCCATTTTCTTCATCCCGCCGAGGCCGTCCATGGCGACCTGGGCAGGCTGCGCATAAACGACGTCGTGATCGTTCTGAGCTACGGTGGCGAAACCGATGAAGTGGTTCGGCTGATAAATCTGGTCAAGCAGCTCGAGATACAGCTTATAGCACTAACCGGCGAGAGCGATTCGACTCTGTGCAAACACAGTGACGTGGCGCTGTGCATGGGCAGGATGAGCGAAGCATGTCCGCTCGGCGTGGCCCCGAGTGTTTCCACCACCTGTATGCTGGCCGTCGGCGACGCCCTTGCTTTTACGGTGATGAAGGCGCGTAATTTCAGCGTTGAGGATTACGTCAGGTTTCATCCGGGCGGCTCGCTCGGCGCCAGGCTGATGACGGTCGAGCAGTCGATGATGTTCAGGCCGGGCGAAAAATTACCTGTTGCTGAGGCTTCCGACACGATAAGGCGGCTGCTTGAAAAAACCGGCGATATTAAACGTCACGGGGCTGTGATGGTGGTCGGTAAAGATGGGCAATTAGCAGGTATTATCACGGATGCCGATATTCGGCGTCTGATGACAAAGCACGGCCTGGAGGCCTTTGAGTTCGAGGCCGGTGACGTGATGACACCGAATTGTAAGAAAATCAGGGCTGATGCCCTGGCCGCCGAAGCGACGGCAATCTTTCATAAATACAGAATCGACGATCTGCCCGTGATTGATGCGGACAACAGGCCGGTCGGTCTCATCGACGTGCAGGACGTTGTAACAATAAAAGTCGTGGGATAAAAATGATTGCAAATTGACGATTGCCGAGTAAGAATTGAAAATCATAATTTGAAAACTAAAGACATGGATTTTAAAGAGATAAAAATTCTGGCTCTGGATGTTGACGGCGTTTTGACCGATGGGACGCTGATTATTAACGCTAACGGCAGTGAGAGCAAGTTTTTCAACGTGCTGGACGGCCACGGCTTGCGTATGTGGCAAAGGGCGGGTCTGAAAGCAACCCTGGTCAGCGGCAGGGCGTCGGAGCCGACAAAACGCCGGGCCGAACAGTTGGAGATAGAATACGTATTCCAGGATTGCCATAACAAGCTGCCCGTGGTTGAGCAGCTCCTCGAACAGCTCGATCTTTCGCCGGCGAATATGGCATTCATCGGCGATGACTTGACGGATATGCCTGTCATAAGGTACGCTGGATTCGGAGTTGCCGTCGCCAATGCGGTCGATGAAGTTAAGCAATGCGCCGATTATGTAACCACTCGCCCCGGCGGCAGCGGCGCTGTGCGGGAAGTAATAGAATACATTCTGAGAAATTCGGGCCGATGGCAAGAGCTAATGAAAAGATACCTGCCGTAACGGCATAAAGAGGTTGTTTAGATGCGTAAGTTCATTATAGGATTCGTTTCACTATTTACCGCGATTGCGGCGTTTCTTATTTACAGTCGCATAAGCAAAACACCTCGTTTTGATTCCGATACGGGAGTCGAGTTTATCGAAACCGCTTCCGACGGCAATGCTGTCGGACTTGATGGTGACATTGGCAAGATCGGTGATGTCGGGGTAGGCACCACCGAAATGGCCTATTACGTTAAATTCAATGAAAAAACCAAGGAAGTCGAGCGGGAATTCGGCTTCGCGAAGCTTCTTAATGAGTCCAGGGACCTTTGGGACATTGAAGATCCGTATATGAATATCTTCCGGCGTAACTTTGAATGTTATATCACGGCCGACAGGGGAAAAGTTCAGGTCGAAACCGCCGTAGGAAGGACAACCCCGAAGGACGCGACATTTTCTTCGAATGTGGTCGTCCGTATTATTTCCGGTCCCGAAGGCAGCACCAAAGAAAGTTTCGTTTATCTTGACGATATTATTTTCCTGAGTGAAAGGTCACGACTTTCGACGGAGGGCCCGGTCAAATATGTTTCTGATGACATCCGGATGAACGGTACCGGCATGGAGCTTATCTATAACGAACAGACCGAGCGCCTCGAATTTTTCAAAATCTCCGATTTGGAGAGCTTGAATATAAAAGGCTCACTGGCGTCCATGTTTTTAGCCGGTAACATGGAAGAAACTACACCTCCAGACGGCAATGACGTGGCCGGATCGCAGCAGCCGGACAAGGCCGTTGTCGTCGGCGATACCCAAAAAGCGGAACCGGTATCGGGAGGGTCCACAATCGCGGATACCCAACCGCAGACCGGGCAGGAACAGGGCGTTTATTATAAGTGTACTTTTAGTAAAAATGTGCTCATCGATACTCCCGATCAGCTTGTTTTTGCCGGCGACAAACTCTGCATCAACGATATTTTCTGGTCGAAGTCCTCGACGGATGAGCCCAATGACGTTAATGCTGTCGGAACCGATGAAGTCGAAGTTGCGACCGAGACCGCCGAGCCGGTCCGGCGGCAGGTCCCCGACAGCGGTAAAACCGTTGAAAAGGATGGCACCGTCTCGAAGCCGGCTGAGCCGGATGTGCCGTCCGAAAAGCCCGATAGTATTCTGGTAACTTGTGACGGCGGTTTCGTAGTTGTGCCGAGGGACTCCGCCAGAGCGATGGATGATACGGCCGCAGACGATGCCGGGCAGGCCGCACCTGGCGACGGATTTGCGGACGGTCTGGATGATGACATGAAGCTCACCAGGTTCTTCACTCGAAGAATCGACTATAACCATACGACCGGCGACGGTATTGCCGATGGGCTTTCGGAACTTACGTTTTATGTGGGTTCCACACCCGGTACCGATGTAAACGAACCGCCCGTACCGGTAAAGGTAATCTCACGCGAAGGGGCGAATTTTGCTCACGCGTCGAATAAGGTAGTCTTCAAAGGCGGCTGTCTCGTGACAATGCCGCAGCGCAGATTATCCGAGCCGAGAGATGTTATCTTTACCGCTCCCGAGATTACGGTGAACCTGCCCCCGGACAAGTCTACAAAGCCTGACATGATTACTCCCGGCCCGGCGGAGCTTGTGTTTCATATGGAGGATGCGAACAACCCGGATCCCAATAAAGGGCCGATCCCGGTCACGGTCAATGCGCAGAGACAGGCACGCTTCTCGGCGGCCTCGAATCAGATTATTTTCGAAGGTGATTGCCGGTGTACGATGCTTCGTGAAGATCCGAATGTCCTGGTAGAGTATATTCTTTTATCGGAGCAGATAACCGTCGATCTGCCCGCCGATTCGAATGACCGCTCGACCGGGCCCGCCGCCGGCATAAAACATCTGGCCGCCACCGGCGAGGTGGTTCGGCTGGCGACCACTAAAACTGCGAAAGCCGAAGGCGCTTTTGCGGGGAAGTTGCAGGATGCCAACTCTGCAAAATCGCTCGGAGGAATTGAGCTGAAATGTAAGAAGTTCGACTACGACGCCGTAGAGGAGCTATTTTTAGCGACCGGTCCCGGCGTCATAAAACTCAACAATACCGGAGTCTCGGATCCGAATGAACAGGCCGGCCGGTTGGATCTGCGAAAACCGTGCTGGGCGGTTTTGGATGGATTCGAAACCTTGACATATTTCGTCAACGAGAATCGAATCGTTGCTGATGTCAGTCCTCAGGAAAAGTTACGAATCGATTATTTGCCCGCCGTCGATGGCCATTATAATGAATATGTAACCGCGAAGGCCTCTCACGTCGAGGCTTTCCTTTTCGAGGGGCCCGAAGGTCAAACGGAGCTGTCAACGCTGAGGGCAACAGGCGGAATCGAATATAAAGATAATGATAATGAATTCTTTGGCAGCGAACTGTTTTACGACCACGAAACCTCCATCTTGACGGTTAAAGGCGATGATTCTCGGCCGTGCTATTACAACGGCGCCCCCGTCGGTGGGATCGAAATGAACGTAGAAACCGGCAAAGTCAAAGCTAAAATCGTCGGCCCCGGCGCCCTTCAGATTAACCGGTAGCAGCCTAAAATGACCGGGCGGCGGATAAATCCTTTATTTTTTTCTTGCTTTTTGGGTCGATTCCGGGTATAATTCCACGAAAATCAGCGGGATCGACAACATTGATGTAGCCTCAAATGCTGCTCCCTACGGATTGTCTTCTAAAGGGGACAAAGTATGGAAAGGCAAGTAGAAAAGTATATACATAATCTGCCGGATATAGACCTGCTTGAATACGCAAGGACAAAAACACATCTTCCGGAAGCCCTCGATTTTGCAAAGATTGAGCTGTCAGACCGGCATTTTACTTCTCAGCACGTAGCAGATCTTGAGCAGCAGATAAGGCAGCGCGAAAAGGAGCGGGAAGAGGCGGTCCAGGCGGTGGCGGCCGAGCCGCTGAGTTTCGAATGGCGTCTCGCCGTTTTTCTTTGCGGTATGTATTGCGGGATTCCGCTGATACTCTTCTATCCGGCCTGGCGGAAGTTCCGCGAAATAGGTGCAGACCGAAAATATAAGGATATGTGGGTTTATGCGCTGATTGGTTTCTGTCTCCAGCCGATCTTAATCTGCCTGCACATCCCCCCGTGGAGCTGGATCCTGGCCCTGTTCTAAAAAGAATGGAGAATTCTGGAAGACCAGGCCGACAGTCTTGTTACTCGTTTTCTATCTTCAACTTTTCTATCGAACCTGATTACTATATTTATTCAGCATGGGCAGGCAAATATGTCCTTTCTGCTGTACGTTCATTCGGAGAAAGGCGAGATGCATCTGGCCAAGCCCGACCCGAAGGCTTTCGTGCCGATGAGCCAATTCACCATCTCCGAAGGAACTGAAGAGCACTGGGCCCATCCGACGATTGCCGGTGGTAAGTTGTACATCCGCTACGGCGACGCCATGATGGCATACGACATAAAAGCCGGATCCTGAGCAGAACGTATGTTTTTACGATTGTAATTCAACTCTTCGGCACCTGACTGGCTTTCGGCTCTGGCCGATTCCGGTCTGTTTACGTATTTCACGATAGGGCCGGTTTCGGTGGTATTCTAAACATATGGTGATATAGGATTCGTTGCACCTGCGCAGACCACTCCTGAACTGCGTTTGAGGCTTCAGTAAATATCCGAAGTTCAGCTCGTTCTATGTATAGACGATTGTATAAGCTACTTGCGGCTTCCGAGCAGTTCGAGGAAAGTTTTAAGCAAAGGCAACCGTGTCACACTTGCGTATTCTCCGTGGCAATCCGCATCATAATCATATACCGGCGGGAGGTCCAGGTCTATAACTCGATGGAAACCGGGCGATCCATCTTTCATTGTGGTCGCACCCGCATCGTAAACTCGTTGAATATCGCACCATCCGTTCGATTTTTTACCGAGATGAAGGTGACCGAACAGCACGGCGTCTATACCTTTCTTTTTATCGTCTTTTCTTACGTATTTGCTTAGGATTGCAGCCAGTTTCTTCGCATCCTTGAGTTCGTGTAGCGGGATTGGATCCATCGGATGGTGGTGCAGGTAGATGATGGTCTTTTGACAGTCTTTTCTTTTCTTCGTGTTGAGAATATCATCCAGCTTTTTCAGTTGGACTGTGCCAAGTTCTCCGTTCGCAAGCAGCCGGTCTACAGTGCCCAGTTCCTTCGCCATCGAATCCAGTCCGATGAACGCCATTTCATCGATGATATCCAGTTTTGGATAGCTTATGTTTTGGTCGCCGAAAAAGCACTTCTTGAATTTTGTTACCCATTTCTTGTCGGCGCAATTTCCCGATCCGTAATCGTGGTTTCCCGGTACTATCAGCACGTGGTATTTGTGGCCGGTTAACTTGTCCAGACATTCTTTGGCCAGATCGTAACTCTGGTCCGAGGCTTCATCCACAATGTCACCTGTAATCAATACCACATAATTCCCGGCTGGCTGCTTAATCATGGCCAGATGATTAATTACAGCGCGGAACCTTTCATACATTCCTTCGTAACCAATATGAACATCGCTGAAGTGAATTATTTTTTTCATGTGATTCTCCCTTCTTTTTTAGCTGACATCTACATTTAACATCAAGCTTGTTTTATCTCGCCACGCTCATTTTCTAATATGGCGAATACTCCTAAAAAAGCAAGAATTTTTTTGATTTTTTTCAAGAGAGAATAGATATGGAATAACTGCCTGAATGACTAACGGACTTTTCTTCCTTGTTAGTTCGATTATTCAACAGTATTATACGTTTACGGAGTGGATTTACGGCTTAGATAATCTTAATATTGGTCTGAATATGAAAGCACTTACATTACTGGCTTCGGCGTTCGTGCTTGTCGGGGTATATTCAACTGTGCCTGGCGAGAATATCCGAAGGGTCATACCTGCGGCGGGAAAACGCGTTGATGTGCCCGCAGCGGTTATGAACGAAATCTATGAAAAGGTCAAGGCGCCGTTCAAGTACGGCATAATTCTCAAAGGTCAGGACGGCAAAAAGATAGATTGCCCCAACGTGTTCCGGCACGGCGGCAAATGGTACATGATTTACGTCTGTATGAA
>DQCG01000482.1:0-3365 GCA_003533825.1 Phycisphaerales bacterium | reverse complement strand
GGCAAGATACTGACCTTCAGCGAGGACGGCTGGGATATGTGGCAGGCCGACGGCGGACTGGCCCTGATGGATTACAACTGGGCGGGCACGTGCGAGCTCCAGAAATTCGACGGCAAATACTGGATGTCCTTCATCGGCGGGGCCAGGCAGGGCTACGAGACGGACCCGCTCGCCATCGGCATGGCCTGGACTACAAATCCCGCCGAACCGGTCGAGTGGAAACGTTTCGCCGGAAATCCCGTCCTGTCTACGCAGCAGGCCGACGTGCGCGATTTCGAGAAAAAGACGCTCTACAAGAGTAATATCATCTGGGACAAATCCGAGTTGCTGGGCTACCCGTTTGTCATGTTCTACAACGGCAAGATAAAGAACGGCTACGAAAGAATCGGCATGGTGGTCTCCACCGACATGGTTCACTGGAGACGCTACGGCAACGAACCCGTCGTCGCCAACGGCGAAAAACAGCAGCGCGGCATCAGCGGCGATCCGCAAATCGTAAAAATCGGCAACGTCTGGGTCATGTTCTACTTCGGCGCCGGCTGGAAACCGAAGGCGTTCGACTTGTTCGCCTGCTCCTACGACCTGGTGCACTGGACCAAATGGGATGGGCCGCACCTGATTGAGCCTTCCGAACCGTGGGACGATGTCTATGCTCATAAGCCGTGGATGATTTGTCACGAGGGCATCGTCTATCACTTTTACTGCGCCGTCGGAAACCAGGGCAGAGTCATAGCGCTGGCAACCTCAAAAGACCTGCGGCCATAAAAAAATTGCCCCGGAAATATTAGCAACGAATTCACCGTCAATTCGACTGGAATCAGCCTTTGGCCCTCATTGAAGCCAAGTGGGGGAGAAATCCGCTCAATGCAGCGTGATTTTACACTTTAACTGGAATCTAAAACCTCACCACAGGTTCGCGGAGCTGAATGAGGCAGGAAATTAATTTTGATTTCGCAAATTTTTTTCTTGCGTATCACGCTCGAACAATGTAAATATCCTAAATAGAGAGCGAGTATGCCTTGGTTGTCATCGAGAAAGCACTCATTGCACTACCTCAATTGGGTGTAATACTGTACCGATGGATACTGCATTGAGATTAACCAGTCAACGCATAATAAATTGAAAGGCATGAGCGATGGGAAAAGACAGAATGTCTTTAGAGTTTGAAAAAGATCTCAATTCATTTACAAAAGACGTCAAAACAGCTTTTGTAAACTGCCCACGTTTTCTCTTTTTCAGTAAATTTTCCGGCAAATACGGCAAGCTGGTGGAGGAAACATTTCAATTACATGATTCTCTCTCTTCAGGAGAACTTACACTCGACTCTAAAGGTTTGAAAGAGAAGCTCCTGGATCTGCAGATGAGAAAGCGCTTGCTGGATCGAAGCATACTCTGGTTGAGGATTTTTGCCATTGTGGGACTCGCAGTTGTTTTACTTGTATTGGTTTTTTGGAAGCACGATGTTGTATCTGGCTTTGTGGGCGATCTGGGTATAAGTGGGACTGCCAAATATATCCTTCTTGGAATTTCTGGTGCTGTTATTTATTTTGCAAAGGATACCCTCCGCCGGATTGAAAAAGGCGAGATTACAACCAACGTTTCTTTGTTGAGATTCATCATTCGATGTGCTTTTAGCATTATTATACCGGTCGTAATAGTGATAGTATTTTTCTCTAAGTCTCAGGCGAACGGAGCCGGTGGAGATTTGGACGCTGATGTGTCATCTCTTCTGTGTTTCGCAGCGGGCTACAGCACGGAACTCGTGGTCGTTTTGCTGAACAAAATCGTTGAAAAGGGCAAAATGATCATTGAGGCCATATAGCGATGATGAGAGATATAGGAACGGCCAATCTTTTGAAAAGTCTGTAAGATTGGAATTTGTTCGTATCTGTTTCCAAGCACAGAGCTGCTGCAAATCGGTGGTGGTCGGTTTGATTGGCGGGAGAGGATTTTTCGGCTTCCGGAGACACGAAGCGGCGGTTGTTGAATCTAATAAAAACAGATTTACCACCGGGGCTCTCCACTTCGTTTTCATGTCTCGAATCCGCTTAGCTGCGTTTGAGATGACTCAAGCAGGCGCATTTGATATGTACAGTTGATATCATACGCGAGATACGATGCACGAGATTTGCCCTGAGCCGAGCTATATGAGGCGGATTGATTTAGCAACAGAAAAATATTTCTTGCACATCCCGATGCTTCCTTGTAAATATCAAAGCAGCAAGCGGATTTACTTTGAATTTTGTACCGGTGAAGTGAAGGCCACGGCCCGGATCGGAAAAATATGAAACGATGACATCTAATCTGCAGATAATTGTCAGCGAAGCGGGATTATGATGCCGAACATTATAATTAATAGTAGAATATGAGGAGTATCACAATCATGTCACGATATATGGTATATCCTGAGTCCGGGATATGGCCTTTTGTGAGAATCTGGGTATTATTTTTATTGATTTCTACGCTTGTTACATGTGCTGTCGCGGCAGGGCTTTCTGAGCCCCTGACTCCGCCGCCTCGTGTCTTATTGCTCGATAACTGCGATAGTGATTTTCGAGCTCCCCCGTTTAACGATAAAGTTTTGTTTCTCGATTCAAAAGGCGAAATAATCGCTCACATCGGCGGCCTGAACGTCTGTCAGAACATTGGCGGCAACAGGGCGATTTCAGTATCCGGAGATGGGCGCTACTTTGTGGTATGTGAGAATGTTGCAAATAAAATTACGGCCTATGATCTTTCGACAGGAGATGAAATATGGTCTTTGCCGGGCAGGTGTAATTTTGTCGCCGCAGCTCGGGATGTAACTTATGTTTTGACTTCTGATAAAAAGATTTATGGAGATGGAATCCTGGCTATCGACAGCGAAGGGAACATACTCAAGCAGTCAAAAGACATTAAAGGCTTTGATATTGTTGTTGACCCTGATGCGAACTGTATCTGGCTGGCCGGGGGGGATATCAAAAAATGCAACGTGGACCTCCAGGTTGTTCATACGATTGACCCGATTGGATGGTGTGCTGTTTCCATAGATTATGGTCCTGGTGGTTCGGTCTGGGTGGTGGAACGGGAGCATGAAGAAGTCGGCGGAAGCCAGAACAGGCTTCTGAAAATCTCGCCGGAATGTGAGCTGTTGCAAAGTATCCCGTTGAATGATTTGTCCCCGAGGTGCCTGCGCGTTAACAAATCAGATGGCTGTGTTTGGGTTACCGGAAAACGCGGCCGTTATAAGAGGAGTCTTGCTTTGAATAAGTGGCCGCCGACCTGGAAAAAAACTTATCAGTTAATCGGCCCGGAAACACACAAATACTCATCGGAAGGCAAGCTGCTTCTCAAAATTAAGCGGGGAGGCCATGCTATTGAAATTG
>DQCG01000210.1 GCA_003533825.1 Phycisphaerales bacterium | reverse complement strand
GTCCATGACGATCCGGCCGCGGCAACTATAAACACCTGGACCGAATGGATTATCCCCCTGCAGGCCTTTGCGGATCAGGGCGTCGATATGGCTAACGTTGACAGCGTCGCTATCGGGCTCGGCACGAGAGGCAATATGACGACGCCCGACGGCTCAGGTAAGATGTACTTTGACGACGTCCGGCTGTATCGGACAAGAAATCTTCCTTAACGGCAAATGCCGTTTAGGCCGGAATAAAATCAGTAAATGTATCACTTCAGGGCCTATACCGACTGAGTTCGGCATAGGCCCCGCTTTTCTTACGAGAATTACAGTTTACTACTTTTGAGAAAAAGAAATATATATATATATATAATCGATTCGTATTTTCTTGCATCTATGGCGTTTTGGTGTTATTATCCTTTGATGATAAAATACAAACATGTTTTAGCACTGAATCCGTATTTCGGGGATTCTACCGCAACGATGGGTATGTTTCCTCCGACCGGCCTTGAGTATATCGCCGCGAGTATGAAAGACCTGGTCGGCAAGGTTACACTTCTCGATCTCCGATATGAAAGTGCCTACCATAAACCGGAGGTACTTAGCGAGTTTATAAGAAACCAGGTCGATCTATTGTGCATAAGTATTCGATGGGAATCTCAATTCGAGAAGATCTGTGATTTCATCTCTAAGCTGCCGCCTGAGGTCTGCACGATTGTTGGCGGTTACAAAGCGACTCTTGAAGTGGAATACCTATTCGAGCGTTGTCCTAATATCGACATGGTCGTACGAGGTGAGGGCGAAGATATTATCCAACAGATCGTCAGCGGGGTTCCGCACAAGGATATTCTGGGTCTTTCTTATCGGGAGAACGGCCGAGTCATCCACAACAAAATCCATGATTTACCAGATATCGCACGTATCCCTTTTCCCGACCGGTCCCTGAGAAGGCACGATTATTACTGGATTCAGCACGGGCTTCGACTCAGCAGACGTACGTTCGATACGATACTGACCACGAGGGGATGTCCGTTCAAATGCAAGTTCTGTACGTTCAGTCTCAATCCGCTCGGGCAGAAGAGAAGCTACACGGAACGGCCGCTCGAATCGGTTATTGAAGAATTGAAAACGATTAAGGCTGATTTTGTGCTGTTCAGCGATGACAACTTCTTCACCAATCCCAGGCGGAGCGAAGAGCTTTGCGATCTGATTATCGAGAACAAGATCAAGAAGACCTTTGCCGTCCAGGCCAGAATTGATATGGCGAAGTATCCTAAGATTCTCGAGAAGGCGGAGAAAGCGGGTTTCAGGCTTTTCCTTATCGGGATCGAATCGCCGCATGACTGGATTCTGAAGCTGCTTGCCAAGGGCATAACCCAGCAGCAAATTCGGGATGCTTTTGCAGTCCTGACGCAGTATAACTTCTTCCTGCACGGTTACTTCATATACGGCAACATCAGAGAGACGGAAGAAGAGATGCTCTATATCCCTAAGTTTGCAAAGGAGATCAAGGTCGATTCCATCAGTTTCCAGAAGCTCCGCATAGAGAAATTTTCGCCGCTGAAAGAAATAGTGGAGTCAACGCCGGGCTATTACTACGAACATATTGGTGGTCCCGTGTATTCGGACCGTTACGGGCGCGATGAGCTAAAACAAATCCGGAACCGGATTCGGTCGGGATTCTATGATTGGCATCAGATCGGCCATATAATAAAAAAAGCCCAGCGGGTAGGTCTTTTCAATGGGCGCGACCTGGCGGCTGTGTTACCTAATCTACCTCGTCTCATTTACAGGTTGGCCAAACGAAAGATCCGAAAGAAAAAACATGTCCGGTCTCCCGGAAAATGAAACCGGTGTAATCCAATCCATCGTTACCTGTCGGCAAGTGTAAGATAAGCCGGCTTACACTTGCAATTTTATGATTAACATGATAGTTTGATGAACTTGAAGACTCGGCAAGAGTTGCTTGGCGTTCAATATGGAAAATCCCGGCTTATTATGCCGGCGAAAAACTCAGAGAAATGAAATTTACAGACCTTGACCTAAAACCCAAAATCCTCGCAGCGCTGAGAGACATGCAATACGTCGATCTGACGCCCGTCCAGGAAAAAACCTTCCCACATGTTCTGGCCGGAAGGGATATCATCGCCCGAGCTGAAACCGGTTCTGGAAAAACCGCCGCCTGTGCCGTCCCCATCGTCCAGATGGTCGATTCTTCCATTAAGGCCGTACAGGCCCTTATCCTCGTTCCAACCCGCGAGCTGGCGCTTCAGTACGTTGGAGAAATCTCCGACATCGCCAGGCGGACTGACATCGCGCCCTCTGCCGTCTATGGCGGCTTTCCAATCCAAATCCAGACCGCAAAGCTGAACCACGGCGTCGAGATCCTCGTGGCCACACCGGGAAGGCTAATCGACTTGCTCCGCAACACAAAGCTGAGCCTGGCGAACGTCAGGACCTTCGTCCTCGACGAAGCGGATGAAATGCTCAATATGGGATTCATCACGGACGTCGAATTCATTATCTGCTGTCTTATACACGAACACCAAACCCTCCTGTTTTCAGCAACCATGCCGAAAGAGATTTCGAAACTGGCCCAAAAATACCTCAGAAATCCGCTCACAATCAACCTGAGCAAAGACCAGGCCGCACCACAAAACCTCCAGCACCATTTTCTACAGGTCAACAGCAGAAATCGATTCGAATCTCTGCTCAAATACATGAATAAGGCTCGGCCGAAACAGGCCATCATCTTCTGCAATTCGAGACTTGGTGCTGAAAAACTGCACGGTCATTTAAAAAAGAAACTTTCTTCCACCGAAATTATCCACGGAGGACTCGACCAATCCAGGCGGACGTCACTATTCAATCGCTTTCGTAAACTCGAAATCAAGATCATGGTCGCCACCGCCCTCGCCAGCCGCGGACTGGATTTCACCCATGCAACCCATGTCATCAACTATGACTTCCCCGGCGACACAGATGCCTATACCCACCGCACCGGCAGGACGGCAAGAATGGGCCGGAAGGGCGTCGCCCTGACTCTGTTCACAAAAAAGGATTTGTACAGCTTAAAGGCCATAATCAACACCAATAGAATTCAGCCCATCTGGCAGGGCGCCGAACCTGACCTTAAAAATATCTCCCGACCACGAAAGTCACGCAGGCGCCCTTCACGCAATTACCGCCCTCGCAGGAAAAAATAAGTGTAAAGGGCGGAGTAAAATC
>DQCG01000187.1:2092-2701 GCA_003533825.1 Phycisphaerales bacterium | reverse complement strand
GGAGTATACCTTACCTGACCAGCGAGACTGGACCGCAGAAGGCGTCACGGAATTGTCAATCTGGTTCAGAGGCAATCCGGCATCCGTCGGCAGCTTCGTCGAGGGCCCGGTCGGCACTTACACAATGACCGCCTCCGGCAGAGATATCTGGGACAACTCGGACGAGTTCCACTATGCGTATAAGACACTCACAGGTATCGGCTCGATGGTCGCGAAGGTCGAGAGCATTGATAACACCAATGGCTGGGCGAAGGCCGGCGTGATGATTCGTGAAACCCTCGACGCAGATTCGGTACATGCAACAATGGTCGTAACGCCTGCTCAGGGCGTTTCCTTCCAGCGACGGCCCAGCACGAGTGCTGCAAGCACAAGCGCTAACTCGACGGCAGGCGAGGAAGTCGCACCACACTGGATTAAGATCGAGCGTGACATTTCCGGGAACTTTAAGGCGTACCATTCAACCAACGGCTCGGCGTGGACGATGCTGGGCACTCCCGAGAACATCACGATGGGCTCGAATGTCTATATCGGTTTGGCTGTGACCAGCCATGATGCCGCTCAGACGTGTCAGGCCGTATTCTCGAACGTTACGACTACCGGGACGGTCAG
>DQCG01000187.1:0-2071 GCA_003533825.1 Phycisphaerales bacterium | reverse complement strand
GGACATCGGCATAGCCAGCAACGCCGCCGAGCTGCTGTATGTAGCCGTATCGAACAGCGCAGGTACGCCCGCGGTGGTTGTCCACGACGATCCGGCCGCGGCGAACATCGACACCTGGACGGAGTGGGTTATCCCGCTGTCGGCTTTCACCGATCAGGGTATCAACCTGAGCAACGTCGACGAGATCGCAATCGGTCTCGGCACCCAGGGCAACATGACGATCCCCGGCGGTTCGGGCAAGATGTATATTGACGATATCCGTTTGTATCAGCCCATAGAGGCTGCCGCAGAGTAAACACGGTTTTTACTGAAAGACAATAAAGTTTTACAATAATTAGGGGCCTGTATCGGTTAATTCGGTATAGGCCCCTGTTACTTGGTTATCTGGCAGGGGGCAGAGATTGCCCTGTTGTGATTGTGAGTATAAAACCTTGCCATTTGGGGAGCACTGTTGTATTTTATGCGGCCGATGGAAACAAAAGTATTAAAACTTGATACTGCAAGGATTGAGTCAGCGAAAATCAATGAGGCTGCGGCGTGCATTGATTCGGGCGGGCTTGTGGCGTTTCCTACGGAAACCGTCTATGGGATTGCCTGCCGGGTCAAAAATGATTCGTTAGCCAGGCTAAATGCTCTCAAGGGCAGGACCGCAGGCAAATATTACACGTTGCATATTGGTCATAAGAGCGATGTCAAAAATTATATACCCACCATCGGATTGAGGGCTCAAAAACTGATTCAAAACGCCTGGCCCGGTCCTTTGACCATTGTCTTCGAATTGGAGCAGGAGGATATCGACAAACAGCGAAAGAATCTCGAAAGAGAAGTTTTTGAAAACCTTTACAAAGATAATTCCATAGGTATTCGCTGCCCGGACAACGCGATAGCGGCAATGTTATTGCGGCAAACGAACAATCCCGTGGTTGCGCCAAGTGCAAATATAACCGATCAGCCGCCCGCGGTCGATGCGGGTCAGGTTCTTGAACAGTTATCAGGCCAAATCGAATTGTTATTGGATGCAGGTCCGTGTAAATACAAGAAAAGTAGCACGGTTGTTAAAATAGGCAAAAGAGGCATGGAGGTATTAAGGCCGGGAGTATATTCACAGGCGGAACTGGAAGCGTTATCGCAAGTTAAATTTTTGTTCGTTTGTACGGGTAATACCTGCCGAAGTCCGATGGCTGAAGGAATATTTCGAAAATATTTAGCAGAAAAGTTACAATGCAATGTTGACGACCTCGACAAAATGGGTTATAAGATAAACTCGGCTGGCATTATTGGTTCAGTTGGTTATCCTGCAAGTACTGAAGCGGTGGTTGCTTGTGCCGCTCAGGGAGTAGATATAAAAGCTCACAGGAACAAAGGATTGTCCAAAGAGCTTATCGAAGAAAGTGACATTATATTCGTAATGGAGCAAATACACAGAGACAGAGTTATTGCTCTTGCTCCGGCGGCGGCGAATAGGTGTTTATTGTTAGCGGGAAAGACGGGAATTGCTGATCCGATAGGTCAACCACAAGAGTCATATAATAATTGTGCGAAACTAATTGAAAGAGCCGTGCAAGAAAGAATTAGTGAGCTTGTGATATGAAAATAGCAGTTGGAAGTGATCATCGCGGCTTCGATATCAAACAGCAAATCATGGCCATAGCTACTGAGTTGGGCCATGAGTGTATCGACGTCGGCGCCAGTGACAACAATCCCGTTGATTACCCTGACATGGCGTATTTGGCGGCAACAGCGGTATCTAAAAAGGAAGCCGACAGAGCTATCCTATCCTGTGCAACCGGGATCGGAATGAGCATGGCTGCCAACAAATTAAATGGAATCAGGGCTGCACTGTGCCATGATGAGCTAAGTGCTCAGATTTCGCGTGACCACAACGATGCGAATGTCCTGTGTTTATCAGCAGACCAGATTGGAGTCGTACTGCTGCGAAAAATGGTAGAAGTTTGGCTTAGCACCGAATTCAGCGGCGGAAGGCACGAAAGAAGAGTAAGAAAAATAGAGGCCATCGAACAAGGCAAAGATCCCAGAGAAATTTAAGATGGCCGGCTTATAGCGGGTAAAA
>DQCG01000184.1 GCA_003533825.1 Phycisphaerales bacterium | reverse complement strand
TTATGCTCTCGGTTACCAATGCCTGGGGAGTAGGTTTTTGGGATGACTTCAATAGGCCCGATGGCGAATTAGGGAACGATTGGGGGACTCAGACTAATGGGACCATTGAGGTTACAATTGTAGACAACGAGGTTCTCATCGCAGGACAGCAGGCCACCGACTGGACGCGGTCGGGTCTCTCCCGAGCCGTCGTGGATGAGACGAGAATCTCGTTCGACTTCAAGGCCAATGACAACTTCAACATCCACGTCCGCACCGACGACGCGGAAACCAGCGCCTTTATCGATGCCTACTTCTGGCCCGGCGGCCCCTTGCAGTACGCCTCTTCCGAAGATGGCTCCTGGCCTGGCTGGACCGCCATGGGTGGTTCGAATATGCTGGCAGATGAGTACAACACCTTGGTGATGGAGCAAGAGGGTACAGAGTTTACCTATACCCTCAACGGCGAGGTGCTCGGTACTATCACGAATGCCAGCCTCACCAACATCGGGACCATGCTCATCGCCTGCGATTCGGCTGCTGATACTACCGGAAGTCTTCACATCGACAATGTGATGATAGGGGTTGTATTTGCTGAAAAAGCCAAGAATCCGATTCCGGAGAGTGGTGCTATCCACGCCGACACATGGGTGAACCTGAGCTGGTCGCCGGGAGATTTTGCCGTCTCGCATGATGTGTATCTGGGTGATAATCCTGACGATGTTAACGAGGCCACACGAGATTCAGAGTTATTCCGGGGAAACCAGGACTTGACATTTTATACTGCCGGCTTTCCGGGATTTGCTTATCCGGACGGTCTTGTTAATGGCACGACTTACTACTGGCGAATCGACGAAGTCAACGATGCTGATCCGGAGAGTCCGTGGAAAGGTGATCTCTGGAGCTTCCTGGTTCCCCCCAAGACCGCGTACGAACCCAATCCGGCTGATGGTGCTGAATTAGTAAATTTGAATGCGCGGCTTGTATGGACGGCAGGTTATGGTGCCATATTGAGCACCGTGTATTTCGGCGAAGATTTTGATACCGTCAACAATGCCAGCGGGGGCCTCCTGCAGGGCAATACGACATATAATCCCGGCACGCTTAAGTTGGCCAAGACTTACTACTGGCGTGTCGATGCGTTTGACGGTGCCGCTACACATAAAGGCGAGGTCTGGAGCTTCACAACTGAAGGCGCTGTCAGCGGCCCGAATCCGTCCGACGGTGCTTCAGGCGTAAATCCATCGGGGGTTCTTAGCTGGGACGCCGGGGCCGTCGCCGCTTCGCACGAGGTGTACTTCGGCACGGATGCGGACGCAGTGGCCAATGCCACGACAGCCTCACCCGAGTACAAGGGGCCAAAGGCCCTCGGTGAGGAGAGTTATGATCCCGGCAAGCTTATATTGAATACGACGTACTACTGGCGGATTGAAGAGGTCAACGGCGTCAATCCCGATAGTCCCTGGGCAGGTAATGTTTGGAGCTTTACAACAAGTGACTTCTTTGTAATAGACGATTTCGAGCTCTACGATGCCGGCGAGAATCAGATATGGTTCTCTTGGCACGATGGGCTTGGTTATGGCACACCCGGGACAGCGGATTTCTTTGCCGGCAACGGAACCGGCGCTGCAGTCGGCGATGAAAATACCCCTTCTTATACCGAGGAGACTATCGTCCACGGCGGCAACCAGTCTATGCCGATTGCATACGACAACAACAAGCAGGGCTATGCGTACTATTCGGAGGTTGAGTATACGTTGACAGACCAGCGTGACTGGACCGCGGAAGGCGTTGCAGAATTGTCTCTGTGGTTCAGAGGAAACCCGGCATCCGTCGGCAGCTTCGTCGAGGGTCCGGTTGGCACCTACACGATGACCGCATCCGGCGCGGATATCTGGAACGTAGCCGACGAATTCCACTTTGCTTACAAAATGCTTACCGGTACCGGCTCTATCATCGCAAGAGTCGAGAACGTCGAGCAAACCGACAACTGGGCCAAGGCCGGCGTGATGATCCGCGAGACGCTCGATGCCGGCTCGAAATTCGCCGCGGTTTATATCACGCCCACCAACACCGATGGTACAGCTACAAACGGATGCAGATTCCAGGCCCGGATGGATGCTGATATTGACGCGACAAGCGACACCGACGTGGCGACACCCGAGCAGACGGCAATCGTTGCGCCATACTGGGTGAAGCTGGAGCGTGACATCGCAGGCAACTTCAGGGCATATTATTCGGCCAACGGTTCCGCCTGGCAGCAAATGTCATGGAATCCGCAGAACATCTCGATGAGCTCGAATGTTTATGTGGGTCTGGCACTGACCAGCCACAACGCCAATGCAACGTGCGAGGCTAAGTTTTCCGGCGTTACGATTACCGGTACGGTTAGTCAGCAGTGGGCGAACCAGGATATCGGCATCGAGAGTAATGCTGCTGAGCCACTGTATGTGGCCGTATCGAACAGTGCCGGAGCGCCCGCGGTGGTGGTTAACGATGATCCGGCCGCGGCGAACATTGACACCTGGACCGAGTGGGTTATTCCGCTGTCAGCCTTTGCCGATCAGGGCATCAATCTGAGCAACGTTGACAGAATAGCGATTGGTTTGGGCACTCAGGGCAACATGGCGATCCCCGGCGGTTCAGGCAAGATGTTCTTCGATGACATCAGGCTCGAACTTGAGGCTAATTAAAATCCCGCCTTTAGCGGGAGTTTCATCAGGACTTGAATAACATCGGGGCCTATGCCGAATTAATTGGCATAGGCCCCCTTTTACGTTCCATATTTTATATTATAGCCCGGCTGAGATATAACTGACTCTCTAAGTTCCTTTGTTCATTGCCATTTTATTCTTGACAACAAAAATGCTGATTTGTTATAAATAAGTTATGGATGTTGGGTATTTTTGTGTTTTGTCAGGCATTAGCTGCTTTTTAATCCTTTGGAAACAAGGAGTTCCATAGCTTTTTAAAGGAAGAAGGTGATGTTAATTTGCATGGAATTGTCTTAGAAAACATTGTTATAATATAGCCGTAACGGCAATGTTATCGGGTGTTTTTGCTATTCTTCATTCTAAGGAGGGTCTTTATGTATTGTAAAGGGTTTCCTTGATTTATTTGTGTCATTGAATTGGCCGAAATAACTGAAATTGTGGCCAATAGTGTAAATTTATAGAGTTAAGTCGCAGAGCGACTGATTGTAAGGAGAAAGTATCATGAGAGATCGAGTAGTCTGGTTGACAGTATTTTTGTTAATAGGATTCATAGGAATTGGTTCAAGCCACGCACAAGTCGAAAATTTGCTGGATAACGGCGGTTTCGAGAGCGGTGCCATGTCGCCGTGG
>DQCG01000160.1:7567-10645 GCA_003533825.1 Phycisphaerales bacterium | reverse complement strand
TTTGTTTTTACGGAAGCTTTCTCGCAAAGAGCTCCAGGACCTGGCCGAACCGATTTTCGACGGCCCTTCGTCGCAGGCGCTTATGACTCTTGCCAGGCAGCATAAAATGACCATCGGCGCCGGTCTCGTGGAAATCGCCGACGATGGGAAAATGTATAATACGTACATCGTGGCGATGCCAAACGGCGAATTTCAGCGGCATCGAAAGATCCATTGTTTTATCAGCGAGCACCTCTCGTGCGGTTCGGAATTTACCGTGTTCGACAGCCCCCACGACTGCCGGCTGGCAGTGCTGACATGCTACGATAATAACCTGGGCGAAAATGTTCGTATTTCAGCATTGAAAGGGGCGGAGATTCTGCTGGCGCCGCACCAGACCGGGGGTTGCAAAACGCCAAGTCCCGGCTGTATGGGCGTGATTGAAAAGTCACTGTGGCAAAATCGTAAGACAAATCCGCAGGCAATCGAGGCCGAACTCAAAGGACCGAAAGGCCGCCGGTGGCTCTTAACGTGGCTTCCGGCACGCGCCCATGACAATGGATTGTTTCTGATTTTCAGCAACGGCGTGGGAGTGGACGGCGACGAAATCAGAACCGGCAACGCCATGATCCTGGACCCTTACGGGCGAATACTGAAAGAGACATGGAAGGCCGATGATGACATGGTTGTGGCTGACCTGGATGCGAAGCTGCGGACTAACTGCACGGGCGTAAGGTGGATTAAAACACGCCGTCCTGATTTGTATAAACCGCTGACGGTCATCACCGGCGTGGAAGAGGATATTCGGCGTGTCCGCTTCGGCGACGATATATAAATGGTGAGAACATGAAGACAATAGGCTTGATCGGCGGAATGAGCTGGGAATCGTCTCTCGAATATTATCGCATCATCAATCAGGTTATAAGAGAAAAACTCGGCGGGTATCATTCGGCAAGAATTTTGATGTATTCCTTCGATTTTTCGGAAATCGCAGAACTCCCGGATAAGGGCGGTTGGGGCGAAACAGCAGCTTTGATCATTGTTGCGGCCCGAAAACTGGAAAAAGCCGGGGCCGACGTTTTGCTTATCTGTACGAACACGATGCACAAAGTTGCGGAAGAGGTACAGGACAATGTCGGGATCCCACTGCTGCACATTGCCGATACAGCCGCAGAACAAATCAAGGCAAGAGGTCTTAAAAAAACAGGACTCCTCGGAACCATCTTTACAATGGAAGATGATTTTTACAAAGAAAGACTGGCCGAAAAGCACGGCCTTGAAACGATTGTTCCGGACGAGCAGGAAAGGCAGATCATCAATAACGTGATTTACAATGAGCTTTGTTGCGGCCAAATCAGGAAATCTTCAAAAAAAGAGTTTCGCAAAATCATGCAGAATCTTGCCGTAAAAGGAGCTGAAGGAATCATTTTAGGATGTACGGAAATATGCCTTCTGGTAAACCAGCAAGATGTTGAGATACCCGTATTCGATACAACGACTATTCACGCCACAGCCGCGGCTGTGTTCGCGTTGGATCAATAGCGTTTATATATATTCGTCGATCAGTGAATTCAGGAGAATAAAATGAAGGTTATCGCTTTTAATGGAAGTGCCCGCAAAGACGGTAATACGGCTATATTGATCAGGGAAGTTTTCTCAGAGCTCGATGCCGAAGGCATAACTACAGAGATGGTCCAACTGGCCGGAAAGAACATTCGCGGCTGCACCGCGTGCGGAAAATGCTTCGAGAACAAGAATCAAAGATGTGTTGTAGATAATGACTTTGCAAATGATTGTATAGACAAAATGATAGAGGCCGACGGTATAATTCTGGCTTCTCCAACTTATTTTGCAGATGTCACTGCTGAAATGAAGGCACTGATTGACCGGGCGGGCTATGTTGCAAGGGCCAATTCGTTTATGCTCAAGCGGAAAATCGGCGCCGCGGTCGTCGCCGTCCGCAGAGCAGGAGCCATTCATGCTTTCGATTCGATTAACCACTTCTTTCTAATCAGCCAAATGATCGTGCCGGGATCGTCCTACTGGAATATCGGGATTGGAAGAGCAATAGGCGAAGTCGAGCAGGACCAGGAAGGCCTGGAAACCATGCAGACGCTTGGCCGGAACATGGCCTGGCTGCTCAAGAAAACTGTTCCAAACACTTCCGGATGATCTGAGCATTTTTTATCGCCCGTCAGTCGGGCAGTTTTGAAATACGAAAATCATCGAACCGGATCCAGTGCTCGGCATTGGGCGGGCCGTTGTAGCATTGTATGCTGACCTGGTCGTCGGCCGGTGCCGGCAGCTTGCCTTCCGCCGCAGTCTGAAACTCGCCCTCGACGTTCGGACGGTACTGGGCAACGAAACTGTCGCTCGTAACGATTAGCCGAAGCTGGACCATCTCGCTGGTCATGGGCTTACGGCCCGGAATAATCATGATCTGCCCGTCGACCAGTTCCTTTACAAGCTTGAATACCGGCTTGCCGTTGTTATACCAGGTTATTCCGGCCTGTTCGTACAGTTGAATCGGCTTGGTTGAATTGGTTACAGTCACGTCGATGGCGAATTTGCCGCCTTTGCGATCCGGCGCAGGACGAACCAGAGCGTTCTTAACATTATGCGCCACTCCCGGCTCGTTGCGAATCTCCAGGGCGCCCTCACGGATTCGCCACGCCGAAGGATTCTCCCGCAGCCATGACCAGCCACCATCCAGCTTTCCGTTGAAATTTTCCTCGAATAGGACGGCCTTGCTTTGGACAATCGGCGTCAAAACGATATTTCGATAATTTACAGCCGTGTGGTCGCCCTGCAGATAGATAGGCCCGGGTCTGAATTGGTCCGACCACATCGCCCCGCCGGTGCAGCCCAAAAGCGGCTCGTTGTCTATAATCGTCTTGCCGTTAAGCTTCACCGTTACGTGGCGATCCAACAGGGTCATATCCAGGGTCTGCCACTGTCCGGCGGGCTTTTCAGCGCCTACGGTCGGAGTAATCCGGCTGTAAATCCCACCCATATTATGCGAATCGAGCTCCCTGCCGAATGTATCGCTGACCTGAACCTCGTAGATGCCCCGCAGATAGACGCCGCTGTTGTTTCTCC
>DQCG01000160.1:2835-7492 GCA_003533825.1 Phycisphaerales bacterium | reverse complement strand
ACCGGCCTGTTGATAAGAATACCATCCTCAACCGACCAGCCATTCACCTGGCGCGGATTAGTCAGCTTCCACCCATCCAGATTCTTGTCGTTGAACAACTTGATTGGCTTGCCGAACTTAACCTTCGAAAGGTCCGGCTTAGGAGGCAAAGAAGGAATCCGCTTGCCGGTGAAGTCACTGCGATTTTCTCCTTTGCCGTCCCGGCGAGGCATGATTTGCGTCAAAGACAGCTCATCGCCTGAGACCTTCGCAATAATCTTCTCTTTGATTTCATCGGTACTGATTACTTTGCCTGCGTCGTTTCTGCGCCGAATTTTATGATCGCGTTCGAGCCTGAGAACGTCTCCATCCACATCGGCTCTACTAACAGGAACCACACTGCCGCCGCCCCACAGGATGCTCGCTTTTAACTGCCCATTTTCCCGCTCAACACCCAGCCAGCCGGCCCCGCCGCCCGGGATTGTCAACGCCCAGCGACCGATATAAGGATTCTCGGATTCAGCGGCTAAAACCGACACACAGCCTGTCGATAAGGCCAACAACACCATCGCATAACGAATGTTCTTACTCATAAGAAGTACCCTTTCACAACAGTTGAATCAAAATTGACACACATTTCTTACGCTATCGCCGACAACTTGTCAACCCGATTTCAATTCCCTCATATAATAAAAAGCATGACTCGAATTTCCCAAATAATATATGACAATCAGAATCGCTTGTGTTAATCTAAAACTTATGGACGCCGAACGAGTCAGTTTTGAGGCATACGTATGGATATGGATAACATGAGACAATACAGGAAAATGTTGGTTGTTATTCTGTTTTTCCTTGTGTTGCTCATATGTGGCGGTCTTGTCTGGTTACTTATCCTCCCGGAGAAGATTCCACTGCCGGCTCAACCTTCGGACCTTTTCGAGCGCTACGTACTGAGTCCCATTCCCGATTCTGTGACGGAGATCAAGGCCAATCAAACCCAGGCGGTGTTAGGTTACGGCTTTACGTTCCGCTTTAAGATCAGCAAAGAGGATTTGAATCTGATCGTCAACTCACGACTGTATAAAAGAGCTACGCGGATGGAATATAAGGACGGAATTATTATGTGCAATTGGGACCCAACATTCGGTGACATGACATCCGGGCTGACAACATATGTTTATCCGCCGAGTCTGCATAAGCCGGCGTGGTTTGAGCTGGAAACGTGGGACAATCCCGAGGCTTACGCAATCTGGGAGCAAAAGGAATATCAAAGGAATATGTGGATATTAGCTTACAATGAGGATGCCGGAGAAGCCTACTTTATTGTGTCGAGTGGCCGCGACTAATTAAGTCGAGTGCGACTTCGGATTGTGCGGTAAGCCTTGTAGGGTGTGTAAAATTCATTTTGCACACGCGGAAGAAATAATCGATATGCTGTATGTAAAATTATATCTATGGTAGAGTCAGATGAGTGATATTATCTTTTTAATGAACAGATCAGCGTGTGCAACAAGTTGCACACCCTACCAAGCTAAAATTTATTGATGCCAAAGCAGTAACTCAAATAAAATCAAGACGCCGGTATTTTTGTCAGATAGGTTTGACATTTTATGAAGAAAGGGCAGAAATAATGAAATACTATTATATGAATATTATCATCTTCATCATATTGTTCATAATATGTTGTCCGATAGCCTCCTCCTCTTCGGTAGCCGATGTCAAACATATCCCGGCCGGAGTCACCTTTCACAAAGACACTTTATATCGTTCTGAACGCCACGGGGACAACTGGCGGCCCTTGTGGGCGGCGGATGACTCGCAGATCACCCCAATGTGCGACGGCAGTTGGCTCGGAATTAAATACTACCATAATCACCTGTATCGCATTACTGGCGGTCCGGAGAATTTCTCGGTAAGCGATATTCCCAATTACCCTGACTTTTCCGGAGGTCCCGGGAGCTGGTTCGGGTATGGAGTGGTCTCGGTTGACGGCGTTTTGTATTCGGTTGTTTCGAAGACACCCGGGCCCCGGTGGTCCGGCCCGTTCCGGGGCATCAAATTGCTCAAATCCAAAGACAACGGTGATACATGGTACCGCATGGATCGCAACGGAAACGAACGGAAAATCGGCCCACAGGATAAAGCCCGCAATGAAGTGAATCCCGATGAAATGTTTTTCCTTGAAGAATTCGGAATTCCTCATCAAAAGCAAAAAGCCTATCCTTTTTCTTTCGTCGATTTTGTCAAGTGCGGGAAGGACAACACGGCGGCAAAAGACAATTACATCTACATCTACTCGCCGGAGGGCGCCCATGCCCATAAACTACTGCTGGCCCGCGTTACCAAAGACAAGCTCGGAATCCGAAGCGAATGGGAATACTTTGTGAAGTACGAGGACTCTCAACCGATCTGGACTTCGGACATCCGCAAACGCGGATATGTTCACATTTTTCTTCAAAAGAGCAGCGATGGCAACTGCTTTGGATGGTATTCGTGGGTGCCTTCGGTGGTATGGAACAAAGGCCTTGGTCTTTACATCATGGTCAATGGAGGAACCTACGCCGGACGGAAGATGACGTCCTCGGATAAGGACTACTACGATGCATGGATGCACACTCGAACCGGCAGCCTGGGATTCTGGTATTCGAAGAAACCTTACGGCCCCTGGCATCAGTTTTACTACACGGACTACTGGACCGTTGACGACCCCGGGAACCGAACTTATCAGCCCAGTCTCTCTCCAAAATGGATCAGCACCGACGGAAAACAAATGATTCTCATCTGGTCGGACGCAATGAAAAACGAGAAAGGCAAATCACACACTGTCAATTACAAATGGAATCACATGAAAATCACGATACGAACCGAATGATTTTATCGGGGACGTTTATCAATTTCTATCGAAGATTTCTCCGGAGGATAGCAAGCTGCGTCTCACGGAGATTTTTTCATAATTCACTTGATATTTAACTTATAATATGTTATAATATATACTTAACATATTTATATCGGATTGAATTGATAATGGAGAATGAATAGAGTGTCATTGCGAGCACATCGAAGCAATCTCAGGTGTTGCGAGTTAGATCCTTCGTTACACTCAGGACACCGGCAAGCCGGTGGATTGCCACGGCCCTTTGGATCTCACAATAACGAATTCCGAAATTTTGCAGAAAACACGAATCTGAAAAAACAAAGCCAATTTTGGGATGGCTAAAATGAGCATAAGTACCTATATGAAAGGAGATTACGAAGAAATAACAGCGGTTTGGGCTTGTAAAAACAAACCCAATTTATTAGTACAGTGTTCTCCGTAAGTCCACAGGACGCCTTACGGCGGAGTCACAAGGACTGCGTTCTGCGGACAGCGTTGTTGTTTCGTCATTCCTGCGAAAGCAGAAATCCAGAGTTCTCGACGATACTGGATTCCGCATCAAGTGCGGAATGACATGTCCGATGGCATATTTTATAGACTGCTATTTGAAAAAACAAAGCCAATTTTCAAAAAGGCATAACGGGCATAAGTATCTATAAAAAAGGGGATTATGAAGAAATTACAACGGATTAGGCTCGCAAAAACAAAGCCAATCTAAGCCAATTTGCAGGCCTAAGCCATCCCCAAAGCCTTCGGCTTTGAGGCTGCCACCCAAGATTAGTTTGAAAAAACAAAGCCAATTTTAACCCTGCCGCCGACCGAAAACGGTTGAAGCCGGGCATAAAATAGGCATAATCAAGAGAAAACAAAAAATTCTCGAAACGAAAGGTCAAATATGCAATTGAATCGTCGGAATTTTGTTGAATTGACGGCCGGGGCGGGTCTACTGTCGATCCTGCCGGGCTGCAAGTCCTCACCGGGCAAACCCAAAGCGGATTCTCATGGCCGGCAGGTATCGCTGACAGAACTTGAGAAAGCCGCCGAGGCACCTGTTCTGGAACTGGAAGGCCTAAATTCGCCGCTGGTAATCGAGTCGATTGAACTGCTGAGAAAAGGACGGGAGTATATCCTGCGCGTCAGATCGAAAGACGGCGCCGAAGGTGTTGCGATACCCAATTCCCGGCCGGACTATTTATCCCCGATACTGAAAAAGCTGGTGATCCCCTACTTTATCGGCAAAGATGCCCGGGACCTGGAATCGCACCTGTTCGAAGTGTACCGTTTTCGCAGCAACTACAAGCTCCAGGGCCTGGCGTTGTGGTGTCCCGTGGCCTGGGTGGAGTTTGCCCTGCTGGACATGATAGGCCGGGTATCGGGCAAATCAATCGGTCAACTTCTCGGCGGCGTTGTCCGGCGGAAAGTGCCCTTCTATATTGCCAGCGGGCGGCGGGATTCGACGCCGGAAGAGGAGGCGGAATATCTCTCCGGCCTGGTCGCCGAGACGGGAGCCAAAGCCGTAAAGTTCAGGCTCGGTGGACGGATGAGCAAAAACGCCGATTCCATGCCCGGCAGGAGCGAGAAGCTCATCGGCCTGTCGCGCAAGAGGCTGGGCGACGATATCGACATCCACGCCGACGCCAACAGCTCGTATGACCCGCCGAAGGCAATCGAAGTCGGAAGGATGCTGGAAGACATCGGTGCGGTCTATTTCGAGGAGCCCTGCCCCTTCGACCATTTAGAAGACACGAAAAAGGTCGCCGATGCTTTGACAATCCCCGTGGCCGGCGGCGAGCAGGAATACAG
>DQCG01000160.1:0-2705 GCA_003533825.1 Phycisphaerales bacterium | reverse complement strand
GATTCGGTTTCGTTTACATGCTGCATTTCGCTTCTTTCACGCAGGATATCGGCGCATACCAGGAATACAAGAAAGGAACCGAAAGATACAGCAACTGGTTCGATCCGCCTCTGGAAATCAGGAACGGCTCGATAACTGTTCCCCGGGGGCCCGGTGTAGGTATTAAGGATATCGGAGAACTGCTTAAGGGTGCAAAGTCGGTTACGTAGTGACGTTTTGGGAAGAGCCATCCCCATCCCCGCCTTGGGNNNNTTGGGCGTGCCTTAGGCAGATAACGACAATCGGGATGAGGCTGCCACACGTTAGAATTAATGTAAAACGGGTGGCAGCCTCAAAGCCGCAGGCTTTGGGGATGGTTGCAAACGTCAGAATTTGGAAGCACAATAATGTATTCCCGCTCGCGGGACTGTTGAACAATGTGAAATCGCTTAGCCGCTGCGCTGCTCGCAACGAAAAAAAGGTTATATTAGGAGAATAGAGAATGTTTAGAAGGCATATCCGGTTGTATTCGGGATTGATAATGTCACTGACCATTTTGTCCGGCTGCGGACAGACTGCGTTCCAAATAGAGCTGGTGCCCACCGACCGGCAGCTCCAGGAGACCCGGATACAAAGGGACGCCGGCTTGTTCGTATCTGATAAAATCGCAATCATCGACGTTGACGGACTGCTCGCCAACAGGCGCAAAGGCGGCTGGATGCGCTCGGGCGAGAATCCGGTAAGCCTGTTCATCGAGAAACTCGACAAGGCCGCCGCAGACCGGTCCGTCAAGGCGGTGGTCCTCCGCCTGAATTCTCCCGGCGGAACCGTCGCGGCCAGTGACATTATGTACCATCATCTTATGGAATTCAGACGGCAAACGGGAAAACCCGTCATAGCCTGCGTGCTGGGTATCGGCTGCAGCGGCGCCTATTACATCGCCTGCGGCTGCGACGGCATCATCGCCCAGCCCACCGGCGTGGTCGGCAATATCGGCGTAATCTTCCAAACGTTCAGCGTCGCGGGAACAATGGAGAAAATCGGCGTCAAGGCTGTCACCATCAAGAGCGGCGAATTGAAAGACATGGCGTCACCACTGCACGACTTGAGCGACGAAGAGCACGACGTACTGGAAGGAATAATCGAGCATCTCTCCGGACAATTCTTCGAGGTAGTGCGGAAGGGTCGTAAAGAAATCGACGAGCAGAAGATGGCTGAGCTTTCAGATGGACGGGTCTTCACGGCCGAGCAAGCGCTGCAGCAGGGGCTTATCGACAGAGTCGGCTATCTGGACGACGGCATCAAATGGGCCAAGGATATTGCCGGCGTGAAGAAAACGCGGGTGGTCATCTATCACCGGCCGTCAAACTATAAACCAAACGCCTACGGCCTGGCGGCGGCCGGCTCAGACGGACTCGGGCCGCTGGTCAATCTCGAACTGCCCGATTGGCTGAATGCAGGCGGAGCCCAATTCCTCTACCTCTGGCAGCCCGCGGTCGAGTAAACGCTGAAGGTTCCGGGCCCTTAGCTCGAATGTCACCCTGCACCGGACAAGGCCCGGGTACAATCAGCTTTGGCGGCTTATGTATCGACCTTTACAATCTATTGGCGGTCCAGAGGATGGCGCGATTTATCAGCAAGGAGTAATTGCGATTCTCGTAGGCTTGTGAGTCGTGTCCCAACTGGATCGTGCAGACCTTTGACTTGCCGTATCTTCGCACCCAGCCGACGGTCTCATCGCTCGATGCGTGATCGGTCGTAAGCAGAACATAGTTGCGCTGGTCAAACCAGCAGTTTTTGTAACCCTCGTCATGAATCGGAAAATCGCTCAAACCCTCGGTAATCGGATGCAGCTTGTCCCTGACTCGGATCGCCATGTCAATATCATGCTCGTACGAACCGGCCTTGCACATGACACCATCCTCAATAATATCCTTCGTGTAGTACTTGGCGCCGATTATCTTCTTAAACTCGGGCCACTGCTGGAAGGAACACATAGTATGATGCAGAGCAACGATCCCCACTCCCTGATCCAGCAGCTTGAGGAAATTCTTCTTTCGCTTTTCCGAAATCTGTTGGGTCATACTGTAGAATACGATTACATCATATTTCCAGTTGCTGATGTCCTCGAACAGCTCGCTGTGGTCTTTTTGTATCGCCTCGGTATAAGTAATTTCCTCGATCGAATCCATCATTTTGAAAAACGGTTCTCGTTCGAAACTGTGCCCGCCGGTGACAACCACGACCTTCAGCTCTCCCGGATCGGCGGCATTCAGCTCACGGATGCGCAGATTCCGCCAGCGGACATGGTAAGGGAAGAAGCTCCTGCCGAGCCCGTGAACCTGAAGGCCTATGATCCCTTTGGCATCCATCGAATCCCTCAGATCGGCACATGGAACGCCGTTGATCCACGTTTTGATAGAGCTGCCTTTACATTTGATGCGGTACTTGTTCCACTGGTTGTCCTTGAAAGCCTTTCCGGCGGCCTGATTTTCGCTAACATCAGCGACGAAAAACCCTCGCCGGGCTTCGTCATATATCCCGCCGGAGGTACCTGTTTGCGCTCTGGCGATTTCCACCTGATAACCGTAGACGCGATCAGTTGGGACCAAACGCTGCCGGGGCCGGCCGTCGGCCCCCCTGAACATGAAGAACATCGGACGTCTCGCAATCTGACTGCGAATCTGGACTCCGGAATTCAATCTTGGATCGCATTTGACCTCAAA
>DQCG01000503.1:3377-12295 GCA_003533825.1 Phycisphaerales bacterium | reverse complement strand
TTCGTTTAGGTTTTTTATTGAGATTCCTAAACTACACGTGTAGCAAATTACAGAATATTACCGAACATGCTAAAAATCAAGGAAAGAAGGATTCACAACCATTGTGTGAATCGTCGAAGTGGGATGTGAGGAGTTGGGCAGGAAAAGCAGAGATTTCGCCAAGTTTGGAGGCACGGAAGGTGAATCCGTTGATCCAGCAGGATCCAAAAGGTACGATATTAGGGGAACGATCATGTTCCTCCACATGCAGGGGGTACTACTTAAAAATCATCTACTAACTATAGTAGCTTCACAGTATAGTAACGCGGAACCGAACTATTGTATAGAACCGAGTTTTTATGACAGTATTATATTTTTTGGTGTTACTGATAAGCAAGTCGGCGAAGGGCATTGAAATGGAGCAGGTCATTCAGGTATAATAATATTCTGTGGCGTGCAGGCACGCTGTTTACGAAAACAAATGGCAAATTCCAGGTAACACTTGTTAAGGACAAATAATTGGCGTCTTGAAATACTGGTTCTCGTGAAAGGATCTCAAATGAATCGATCGTTGGCTTTCACCCTCATCGCCGGCTTGCTTTTAAATTCTGCGCTTGCTCAAGACCAGGCAAGATTGTTGCGTTTCCCGGCAATAAATAAAGACCAGATAGTCTTTACCTACGCTGGCGATCTCTACAGCGTGGCCTCAGTTGGTGGCGTAGCACGAAAGCTTACCAATCACGTAGGCTTTGAAATGTTCGCCCGGTTTTCACCGGACGGAATGCACATCGCTTTTACAGGGCAGTACGATGGTAACACGGAGGTTTATCTCATGCCCGCGACCGGCGGCGTACCTCACCGACTGACTCACACAGCAACGCTCGGCAGAGACGACGTATCCGATCGGATGGGGCCTAACAACATCGTGATGGCCTGGAAGAATGACGGCAGCAGCATCGTTTTCCGCTCGCGAATGCGCTCATTTAACAACTTCAACGGCCGGCTGTATTCTGTATCCAGGTCAGGAGGCCCTGCCGACGAACTGCCCCTTCCCCGCGCAGGTTTTTGCTCTTTCTCACCGGATGACAAGAAACTCGCCTACAATCGCATATTCCGTGAGTTCCGCACATGGAAACGCTATCGTGGAGGCATGACCGATGATATCTGGATCTATGATTTCAAGACGAAGGAAATCGAAAATATCACCGACAACCCTGCGCAGGATATTATCCCAATGTGGAGCGGCAAAAAAATATTCTTTCTCTCCGACCGAGATGAAAACAAACGCATGAACCTCTTTGTTTATGATCTCGATTCAAAGCAAACCAGGAAGATTACGGATTTCACCGACTTCGACATCAAGTTTCCATCGATGGGCGACAGTGCAATCGTCTTTGAGAACGGTGGTTATATTTATCACTTCGATGTAGAGACCGAGAAATACGAAAAAGTGGTTGTCCATATTCAGGAGGATCTGAGCGGAGGCAGGAGCGGGATTGTAAACGTCGCCAACAATGTCACTAACTACGAAATCGCTCCTGACGGTAAGCGCGCCTTATTCGGCGCCAGGGGGGATGTTTTCACAGTGCCAGCCAGGCACGGCGCGATCCGAAATCTTACCGATTCGCCGGGCACTCACGAGCGGAACTCCAAATGGTCGCCCAACGGCAAGTGGATCGCTTACATATCCGATGCGTCCGGTGAAGATGAAATTTACATCGTCCCCCAGGACGGGAGCGGACCGGCAAAACAGATTACAAGAAACGCCGAGACGTACAAGTACAGAATCGAATGGTCGCCCGACAGCAGGAAAATCCTCTGGGGCGACAAACGACTGCGTTTGCGATTTGTCAGCGTCAGGAGTGGCAAGATCACCGAAGTCGACAAATCCGACAAGTGGGAGTTCAGGGGTTATTCATGGTCGCCCGACAGCAGGTGGATTGTCTACGCAAAATCAGAAGTCGAAATGATGGGCAAGATTTATCTCCATTCGCTCAGGAACAAAAAATCTTATGAGCTGACCGACGGATGGTACTCGGCGTCGAATCCAATATTCAGCTCGGACGGCAAATTCGTCTTCTTTACCTCAGATCGGGATTTCAATCCGATCTACAGCAGAACTGAATGGAATCACGCCTACCGGGACATGTCGCGGATATATCTTCTGACGCTCGCAAAAAACACCGATTCTCCTTTCAAACCGAAAAGCGACGAAGTTGAGATAAAGATTCAGGAGAAAGCAAAGAAGAAAGAAGATGTCGAGAAGGCCGATCCGAACCAAGTCACGAAGCAGCCGGAACAAGCAGAACAAAAGAAGAAAGAGCAACAACCGAAAATCAAAGTGGACATTGACGGCATCAAGGATCGAATTGCCGTGCTACCGACCGCAGTGGGTGGTTACCGCAACCTTGCTTCGGTCGGGGATAAGCTTTATTACAACCGAAGGAGCCGCAGTGACGACAAGAGCAAACTGCTGATGTACAACCTGAAGGAGCAAAAGGAAACCGAACTCGGTGACATCGGCAGCTTCGAGATATCGGCCGATCAGAAGAAAATGCTGGTCGCTACCGGCGGGAAGTACGCCATCATCGATCTGCCCAAATCAAAAATTACAATGAAAGAAACACTCGACCTGTCCGGCATGGAGATAAATCTTGATAAGAAAAAGCAGTGGGCACAAATCTTCAACGAATGCTGGCGACAGATGCGAGAATTCTTCTATGTGCCCAACATGCACGGCGTCGACTGGCAGGCGATGCGTGAACGTTACGAACCCCTCGTTGCCCATGTGAACCACAGAATCGACCTGACATATATCATTGGCGAGTTGATAAGCGAACTCAATGTTGGACACACGTACGTGGGCGGTGGAGAGTATCCCAAGCCGAAAAGGATACCCATGGGTCTTCTCGGAGCTGAGATAGAACGCGATTCAAAATCGGGATACTATAGGATTGAGAAGATTCTGCGCGGTCAGAACTGGGACAAGGCTACCCGCTCTCCACTAACTGAAATTGGAGTGGACGCCCGCAAGGGTGATTACATTCTCGCCATCGATGGCAAATCAACCGCCGACGCAGGTGACATCTACGAGCTTCTGATCAACAAAGCGGGCAAACAGGTAACGCTAAAGCTCAATTCGAAACCTGCCTCCAGAGCAGCGCGAGAAGTCGTAGTCGTGCCGACAGGTAGTGAAGAGAACCTGTATTATTACGATTGGGTGCAGACCAACATTGAGAAAGTTAGCAACGCCACCGACGGAAAAGTCGGCTACATCCACGTGCCCGATATGGGACGCCGAGGCTTGAATGAATTCGCGAAATACTTCTACCCACAGATTCGCAAGAAGGGATTGATAATCGACGTCCGCGGAAACGGCGGTGGAAATGTCTCGCCAATGTTGATCGAACGGCTGCGACGCGAAATTGTTATGATCGACTTCGGCAGAAACGGCGCGCCTGAGCCGGACCCATCGGCCATGATCTACGGACCTATGGTCTGCCTGGCTGACGAATTCTCCGCGTCAGATGGTGACCTGTTCACCTACCGCTTCAAGAAGCACAAACTTGGTACAGTCATCGGCAAACGAACCTGGGGCGGCGTCGTCGGAATTCGAGGTTCTCTGCCGCTGCTTGACGGCGGCTTTCTCAACAAGCCGGAGTTCTCCCGTTACGAGGTGGAAGGCAAGAATTGGATTATCGAAGGCCACGGCGTCGAACCGGACATCTACGTCGACAACGATCCAGCTCAAGAATACGCAGGGATCGACCAACAACTGAACAAGGCCATAGAGGTAGTTCTCGAAGAATTGAAGACAAAGGAGAAAGAAATACCGCCGTTACCGCCCTACCCGGTCAAGTGATCAGCAAGGCGCCCGATGCGGGAACTTTCTTATCCGGCCTGATCGACGACGTCCGCATCTACAGCCGCGCTGTGCACCTTTTGTCATGGCGTCTTACAGAAATAAGCTAAAGAGCCAGCTTTAGTAAGTAGTCAGCTCTTTTTTAGCAGAATTCATTATTTTGGAATCAAATTGGATATGTGGACAAACCAGCAGCGATGGCCCGGTATAATGCATTAGAACCGACCTATTGCTTTGAATTAATAGATATGTTGTGAGCCTACCGAAGGTGAGTTGGATGCTCTCATCTTTTGGTTTGGCCGGCACCTGCTAAAATGATGTTAGAAAGACACGAAAGGATCCAAAGATGAATCTATCAAAGAATGTTTTGAAGGCAATGATCGTAATAGCCGTTTCAGCCTACGTTGGGTCGACTACTGCGAGTGCAGAAGACGATTCGACTCGAGCCAGTCAGCCCCCGGCTCCCCCGGCAGGATGGACCGATGGTTACGTGATGGCGAACGGGATTCGCATCCACTACTGGCGCACTGGAGGTAACAAGCCTGTGCTGTTGATGGCTCATGGTTCATCGGACAACGGACTGTGCTGGACTAATCTCGCCAAAGAACTCGTGGACAACTACGACATCATCTTGCCTGATGCGCGTGGTCATGGTTTGTCGGACCCGCCCAGAAGATCGGATTCTGCAGATGCCCAGGCCGAAGATCTGGCTGGCCTGATCCGCGCATTGAAGCTCAAGAAGCCCATCTTGATGGGCCATTCGATGGGCAGCAGTTCTGTGGCGTGGTTTGCTGCGAAGTATCCGAACATCCCGGGCGCAGTCATCCTCGAGGACCCTCGCCTCATCCCCCGGCCATCCAGTAATCCTCGCTCTTCTTCCAATGCTTCAATCGCTGCTGCGCAAGAGAGAAGGCGTGCCCAAATTCTGGCGAGAAATAATATGACCTATGAAGCGCTTGTCGCCCAATGTCTGAAGAACAATCCGCAATGGGGACGATCTGAGTGTGAATACTGGGCCCCGTCGAAGAGGCTTCATCATCCCGACACCGCGTTTGTAAGCCGAAGCGGACGGCCGCCCATGAGTGAACTCTTCCCCAAGATCACCGCTCCGACGCTGATCCTCAAAGCCGACGCCCAGGGTGAGGTCAGGAAGCAGAACGAAGAGGTTACCCGTCTGCTGAAGAACGGCAGGATCATCCACGTCGAAGGCGCCCGCCACAATGTCCGCCGCGATCAGAAGGAGCGTCTTCTCAAGGCGCTGAAGGCCTTTCTCGGGGAGCTGTGAAGTAAACAAAAAACTATTTAGACAGGTCCACATGATTCAAATCACCTGCTATCCAAAAAAGAACGATGGAAGGAAACATGCAAAATAGACTCAGCATACTGTCCACTGCAACATGTACCATTGCATGTACATCCATGTCATTTGCCGAGGTTATCGTTGCTTATATCTTCAAGGGTAGAAGACTATGAAGTCAATAAAGTCTACATGTGTTCTGTTTCTCCTGATGTCCGGTTTGTCTTTTGCGGGACAAGGTGTCCGGGAGATTGTTGATGCTTCTGGTTTTGAAGGCGGCCTGATTGTTCACGTTGGGTGCGGGGACGGGGAGATTACCGCTGAACTCTACAAAGAAGGACGTCTCGTGCTTGGCCTCGATGCCGATCCCAGGAATGTTGCAAAGGCGCGGGCCCACTTCCTTGAAAAGGATGTTACAGGTGATGTTGTTGCCGACAGGATGCTTCCCGGCACACTGCCGCTGCTTGATGGAACGGTTAACCTGGTGGTAGTGTCAGGCATTAAGCCCAACGTTGCAAGTGAGGAGATACTTCGTGTCTTGGCTCCGGAAGGAGTTGCTTTTGTAAGGGGGCAGGGTGGTTGGCAACAAATTGAAAAACCGCGGCCGACAGAGATCGATTCCTGGACACATTTTCTTCATGGACCGGACAATAATCCCGTTGCTGCCGATACTATAGTGGGTCGGCCTTTTCATATGCGTTGGAATGGTGAGCCGCGTTGGCAGAGGTCACACGATTACCTTGCCAGCATGAGCGCACTTGTCTCGGATGGGAGCAAGCTGTTTTACATTTACGATAAAGGTGAAACTTCTACTATGGCTGTTCTGCCCCGCTGGATGCTTGCTGCGCGAGATGCGTTCAACGGTGTTGTCTTGTGGGAAAGGCCGATTAAAGAATGGGAGGATTATCTGCGTAATTTCAGGAGCGGCCCGGTTCATCTTCCCCGAAGTCTCATAGTTGCTGATGGACGGCTCTACACGTTTCTTGGTTATGATGAGCCGCTGGTTGCTCTTGATCCCGGCTCAGGCAAAACCTTGCAGACCTATGCCGGCACGGAAGGTGTGAGAGAGATTCTTTATGCTGATGGTCGGCTCTATCTTGTGATTCACGAAGGGAGAAGTGAGCGTTCTTATAGCGAGATACCAAAGCGTATCCTTGTGTTAGATCCAGGGACGGGAAAAAAACTTTGGGGGAAAAAAGACGCCTTGGCCAAAGATTTGAGCGGAGCAACTCTCGCCGTCGGAAGTGGTGTAGCGGTCTATGATGCAAGGCAATCACTGGAATGCGTTGATGCTGTAACGGGCAAACAACTCTGGAGATATCAAAGAACATCGCCTGTTCAATACAAGCTTTACAAGCGGGCGGTAACGGTGATCAGTGGTAACACCGTGTTATGGGCGGGCAGTTTGGGCAACAGAAGACGAGGCAGGGGATCGTTTCTTGCAGCGTTCGATTTGAAGACGGGAGATGAGCTTTGGCGGGCGCCGGCACAAGAGGTTTTCAATTCTCCGGTGGAAGTCTTTGTTATTAAGGGGCAGGTTTGGTCTCGTGAAGGATACGAGAAGGGCGCTAAATCCGGATATTCGGTTGCTCGCGATTTGAGAACGGGCAAGGTAACGCACAAGCGACCACAGGACGGCGACATTTTTTCACTTTCTGGCCATGCATGGTGTTACATGAATAAGGCTACAACGCGCTTTATTATTCGTGGAGAGGCCGGCGTGGAATTCTTGAGTACGGAGAACGATTCCGGCTACGCGCATCATTTCATACGTGGGACGTGCCAGTATGGAGTGCTTCCGTGTAATGGCTTGCTTTATACTCCGCCGCACTCGTGTGCCTGCTTCATTAACGCAAAGCTGAACGGATTTCTGGCGCTCGCTCCCAAAAGTGACTCTGGAATATATAATCGCCAGGAACCGGCTCTTGAGAAAGGTGAAGCCTATTCCGAGACTTCAAACCTGAAATATAGAAGTTCCAAATCGGATTGGCCGACATTTCGTGCCGATGTGGAAAGAAGTCTGTCAGTTTCCGGAAGCGTAAGTAATACCCCAAGCAAACAGTGGGAAGTTAACGTTCCCGGTAAGCTGTCGGCGCCCGTGTATGCTGCCGGGCGGCTGTACGTTTCCTCGATTGATTTGCATACGGTTTACGCACTTGATGGTAAGACAGGTGCGCAGATATGGTCATATACTGCGGGCGGTAGAATTGATACCCCTCCAACTATTCATAAGGGCCTCGTCGTTTTTGGTTCCGCCGATGGGTGGGTATACTGTCTGCGTGCTTCGGACGCCAAGCTTGTGTGGCGATTTAGAGGCTCTAATGCCGATCTAAGAATGGTCTCGTATGGTCAACTTGAATCTGTTTGGCCGGTGCCGGGCAATATTTTGGTTTTGGATGACAACGCTTATTTCGCGTCTGGGAGAAGTTCGTATATTGACGGCGGCATGTTCCTTTATAAGCTGGATGTTCGTTCGGGCGAGGTTCTGGCAAAAAAACGCCTTTATGACAGGGATCCGGTTACCGGTATCGAGCCGATTCAGAATGCAAAGAATAGGTATCTTAGTCCCGCGGTGCTTCCGGATATTCCTTCTTTCGATGGTACGTTTATCTCTATCCGGCATGAACAATTTGATTTGAACCTGGCCCGGATAGCAGAGGAGGACAAAATGCCTCATGTGCTTAGTGCGGTAGGTTTTGCCGATGACAGTTGGTGGCAGCGGACAAGCCAGATGTATACGACCGCCGCAGGTACGGGATTCGGGTGGTATATGCCCAACAGTGTTGTGCCCTCAGGGCGTGTCATTGCTCTTGATGGGGATAATGTTCTTGGGTTCGGCCGTACTCTTCCTTATAGTCCGTTTGACAATTTCGCAGGACTTAATCTGAAACGTTACCATATCTTCTCGATGCCCAGGAAACCTGTTGTCAAGCGGACTCAATACGAAACGGTGGACTGGGGCGAAAGAATTAAGGAGCGGACGCAAAATGTTGCAATGCACACGTGGTCACGTGATGTGGCCGTTCGCGCCAGGGCTCTTCTTGTTGCAGGTGATAAGATGGTGCTGGCAGGACCTAAGAACGTTCTGTACGGGGTCAAGCCCAGGGCGATAGAACAAGGCAGGCGTGTGATCCGTGAAAATGTTGATGCATTCACCGGCATGGAAGATGGTTTGCTCGAGATCGTGGCGACAAAAGACGGCAAGACACTGGGCACTGTCACACTGGACTCACCGCCTGTTTATCATGGCCTAATAGCAGCCGATGATGCACTGTTCATGACCACTACGGCGGGAACAGTGGTGCGTCTACAATAGAAATTGCAGGTGAGTTAGAACAGTTGTAGCAGGAAGGAAGCAGAAATGCGAGTTATTAGATTCATCATCGTGTGTACAATTCTTGGAGCAACGCCTTTTGCGGTTGCACAGGAGAAGCCGAACGTGGTCATGATCCTGGCCGACGATATCGGATACGGTGACCGGAATTAAGGAGAAGATATGAAGCGTATCGGAAGTAAGACAGTGTGGCTCGAGCATTTCGCTGGCGCCCAACAGTTGATAACGTGGTTGGCTTCGGTGGACGGGGACAATCATCCCGCCCGTGCTTGCGGCAGTCCAAAAAATCGGTCATGGCGTAGACTTTCCCGTCGCCTGGCTCGCGCGCTTGGCCCGTTTCCCAAGAAATCCCGGCCAACGCCACGAACTGCATTCCCGCCACCTGCCCAATGTGTCCTCATAGCAATGATAACCGCCTGTCTGCTACCGGCCGTTGCTGACACCGC
>DQCG01000503.1:2497-3327 GCA_003533825.1 Phycisphaerales bacterium | reverse complement strand
ATCTTTTCAATATCTACCGGGCCGAGCAAGCGGATGGCCCCTGGAAAAGAATCAACGCGCGTCCTCATACTATTCACGTCTACAGCGACTTCATCGGGGCCAATGGCAGAAGCTTCTATTACCGTGTTACGCAGTTGATCGGTGACGACACCTACTTCAGCAAGCTCCGTGGGAGAAGACGCACCAGGGGCGACCAGCAGGTGCGCGGAACCGAGTCGGTCCCGTCCGAAAGTGCCTGTGCGACGACTCATGAAATGAATGACGAGGAATTCCTGGACTCGATGCAGAAAGCGTGCCTGAGGTACTTCTGGGATTTCGGTCATCCGGTCAGTGGACTGGCCCGCGAGGGATTCCTGCACAGGCGATCAATCACGACGACCGGTGGAACCGGCTTTGGCATGGTCACTATTATGGTCGGCGCCGACCGTGGTTTTGTCACTCGCGAGCGGGCCGCCGAGCGTCTGCTCAAGATGGTCACCTTCCTCGAGGAGAAAGCCGAGCGATACCACGGTCTCTGGTCCCACCATCTCCGCGGCGACACCGGCGAAACCCTCCCCTTTGCCGGCAAGGAGGACAACGGCGGCGACATCGTCGAGTCCGCCTTTCTAGTGGAGGGTATGCTTACCATCCGTGAGTACTTCGGCAGAGACAATCCAGTCGAGAACGAGCTGCGCGAGCGCATCACGCGCCTCTGGGAGGAGGCCGAGTGGAGTTGGTATCTTCAGTCCGGCGACAAGATGCTCACCTGGCATTGGTCTAAAGAATACGGCTTCGTCAAGAACCACAAGTTTCGCGGCTTCAACGAGTGCATGATTGCGTACCTGCTGGCG
>DQCG01000503.1:0-2389 GCA_003533825.1 Phycisphaerales bacterium | reverse complement strand
TTCACGCACTACTCCTACATCGGGCTTGATCCCCATCAACTCACCGACGCTTACACCAACTACTACGACAATAACCGTGCCATCTCACTGATCCAGCACCGCTACGCGACCGACAACCCCAACAACCACCAGGGCTACGGCAAGCTTGTTTGGGGCCTGACCGCCAGCCAGAATCCGCGCGGTTACAAGGCGCACCAGCCTGGAGCCAATTCCAATCGTGACGATGGTACGATCGCGCCGACCGCCGCGATCAGCGCTATGCCTTACACGCCCGACGAATCCATGGCTACGCTAAAGCACTTCTATTACGAAATGGGCTCGCGCATCTGGGGACCGTTCGGCTTTCGCGACGCGTTCAACCTGGGTGCCGACTGGGTGTCGCCGAGCTACCTTGCCATCGATCAGGGACCAATGGTCCCCATGATCGAGAACCACCGTACCGGGCTTCCGTGGAAGATGTTCATGAAGTCCGACGTCGCCAAAGCGATCCTTGAAAAACTTGAGGAAGCGAGCACAGCGGCGAAGCAACCGTGAGGGTGACGGTCTTGGTCATAAGTCCCGATGTATGCTGTGCAGCATCGGGTGGCTATACGAGGGCGGTATTTGCGAACAGTTGCCTGGTTCAGGAAAACACCAAACTTGAAAATTATTTCTTGACGTAAAGGCGCTATTTCAGTATAAATGAGATGGCAGGAATCTGTGAAGGGTGTTCCTCCAATGATGTTTGAAAATGTTGGATGGTAAAACATCCTTTGTTTTGACGGTAAGTTTTTTTTAATTTGTCACCTACATCATAGCCGAAGCAGAGGAGATTACAGAAAAAAAATTACCGTAAATCATTATTCAGCATGATTTGTGTATTGTGCAGAAACGTTACGTTTTCTTGAGAGGAGGATTATCATGTTTAGAAGATTGGCTTATTTGGTTTCTTTTGTTTTGGTGCTGGTTGCTGTGCCGCAGGTAACTCATGCACAAGTAGTAAACCTACTGGAAGACCCAAGTTTTGAGGATGAGATTATCATAGGCAATACGGCTTGGAATAGATGGCTTACCTGGGCTGCTGGTGGTGCTGTAAACAGCACTGTCGAAATTGATATAACCGAGTTCATGGATGGTGAAAAAAGCCTTAGGGTTAATCCAAGTGGAAGCGGCCAATTCGCCGTGATCTATGCAGCCATCCCGCTCGAGGTTGGCGAAAGGTATACTGTTAGCTTCTGGGCCAAGGCTGAAGCACCACGTACAGTTCAAGCGAGATTGCAGGCGATGAATAACACCTCCATGGAGACAGCAGATTTTGAGCTAACGACCGAGTGGGCTGAGTATACATTTACCGCGGAAGCCACGAACGCTTCGATAAAACTTCAGATACAGTGGGATGCTGGCGTTGAAGTTCCATACTGGCTGGATTTTGTTTCCCTCTATGCAGGAGAGTATGTTGCCGGAATTGAACCGTCGGGATTGAGTCGAGTAAAGGCTGCTGATCCGGATCCTGCTGACGGGGCGGCGGATGTGCCGAGAGATGTGGTCCTTGGCTGGACGCCCGGAGAGTTTGCCGACCTGCATGATGTCTATTTCGGCACCAGTTTCGACAACGTCAACAATGCCACTGTGACAGTTGACCTGACCGGCGTGTATCGGGGCAGCCTTAGTGACAGCAGCTACACCGTTCCCGAACGCCTGAATCTCGGCGAGACCTGCTACTGGCGCATCGATGAGGTCAATGCCCCGCCGGATTCCACAGTATTCAAGGGGGATGTCTGGAGTTTTACCACCGAGCCTGTTGGTTATCCTGTTGATGGTGAGAACATAACCGCCACAGCGTCCAGCTCAATGGCCGGCAGTGCGCCTGAGAAAACCATCGATGGCTCGGGCCTGGACGACAGTGATCTGCACTCGACAAGGCCGGAAGATATGTGGCTGAGCGATATGCTGGGGCCTCAGCCGACCTGGATCGAGTACCAGTTCGATAAGGTTTACAAACTCCACGAGATGTCGGTGTGGAATCAGAACCAGATTATTGAGNNCAGGGGGCCCGGTGCAGCCGGTTATGCAGCAAACACCAATGTTGATTTTGGTGGTGCGGCGGCAAAGTACGTCAAGCTTACAGTTAACAGTGGCTGGGAAAGCATCCTGACCCAATACGGTCTCAGTGAGGTCCGCTTCTCTTACATACCTGTCGGGGCCAGAGAGCCCAGCCCGGATTCCGGGGCAACAGACGCAGACGTGGATGCGATCCTCAGCTTCAGAGCGGGAAGAGAGGCGGCTACGCACGATCTGTACCTTAGCACCGACGAGCAGGCCGTTATCGACGGTATCGCCCCTGTTGTGACGGTGACTGAGCCGGGCTATGCTTCCTCCCTATATTTGGCCAGCACTTACTACTGGCGGG
>DQCG01000063.1 GCA_003533825.1 Phycisphaerales bacterium | reverse complement strand
GGGTACGCCGAGACAATCCAGCGTATCCATGACGGCGTTATCGGAGACGTGGTCGCTATCGAGGAAAACTTCCTCCGGGCACCGTACGTCGTTATTCCCCGAAAGGAAGAGCTCACGGAGCTCGAATGGCAGTGCAGCACGCAATACCATTTCCGCTGGCTCTCCGGCGACGACGTTCCCCAGTCGCTGGTGCACAACCTGGATCGTTCCACATGGGTGATGCATAACAAGGCCCCGGCGAAATGCCACGGCCTTGCCGGCCGCTCTTCGATGACCGACCCGATCTACGGCGACGTTTTCGACCACCACTCGGTGGTTTACGAGTATGACAGCGGCATGCCTATCTATGCGTTCTGCCGGACTACCAACAATTGTCATAACAGCACCTCCAGCATCATACACGGCAGCAAGGGCAGGGCATCCGTCTTGCAGTGTCGAATCTGGGGCGAGACAAACTGGCAGTGGAAAGGCCGGTGCGATCCTTATCAGAGAGAGCATAACGTGCTGTTTCAGGCGATTCGCTCCGGCGAACCCGTCAATAACGGCGACTACATGGTCCGCAGTACGATGGTCGGCGTGATGGGACAAATTTCCTGCTACACCGGCGAAGAGGTGAAATGGGAGCAGGTCAATGCGTCCGACTTCTACTATCCGCCCAGACCGGAAGACTGTCACGACGGCATGGAACCGCCGACTCGCGTCGGAGCCGACGGAAGCTACCCGGTGCCGAAGCCGGGCTACACAAAAATGATTTGATTCAAAATATACTTTTTTGTCCTGGTTGGGATATGTTTTATGAGGAGACTTCAATATGCTTAAATGTCGTACACTTATGCCCATCGCCGCTGTGGCGATATTTCTGGGCGTCATAATGGCCGCGGGTGTCGCGGCGGCACAGGATGGACCTGCGAAGAAATTTACCGAGACCGTCACAACAAAGGCCGGTGAAAAAATATCTTTCGATATGGTCCTTATCCCGGCGGGCAATTTCCGGATGGGCAGCCCGGCGAATGAAGCCGGTCGTAAAGACGACGAAGGACCCCGGCACGAAGTCCGCGTCGATAACTTTTACTTCTGCACGACCGAGACCACAATCGAGCTTTTTATGGCCTACTACCAGGAAACGGTCAGTGCCAAGAGAGACTTCATTTCGACACAGCAGGAGCAGAAGCAAACCGATAAGGCCGACAGCAAAGTTGACGCAATAACCGGCCCTACTCCTGTCTACGGCGATATGACAATGGGCTACGAGAACCAGCACCCGGCCATGGGAATGACCTGGCACAACGCCGTGACTTTCTGCCGATGGCTCTCGAAGAATACGGGCAAGACGTACCGTCTGCCGACGGAGGCCGAGTGGGAGTACGCCTGCCGGGCCGGTACTACGAAAGCTTTCGGTGCCGTAAGTGACCCTGAGAAGCTTAAAGAGTACGCATGGTTTGACAAAACCGCCGACAGCGAGACTTCCGTTGTAGGCAAGAAAAAATCCAACGCATGGGGTCTTTATGACATTTTGGGCAATGTTCGTGAATGGGTGTACGATTTCTACAGTCCCGACGCTTACAAACAAACCGCTGCGAAGGCTCCGGCGGTAAATCCGAAGGGACCGGATACCGGGCAAGTGCACGCAGCTCGCGGCGGTGACTATAGCTGCCCGGCCGAGGAGCTGCGCTGTGCATCTCGGGCCTTCGAGGAAAAATGGTGGCGCTCCGGCGACCCCCAAATCCCGAAGAGCAAGTGGTGGCTGCCCGAAATGGACATCATCGGCTTTCGAGTGGCCTGCTCCGTTGAAAAGAGCAAATAAAAACAGGCAAAGAGAAATTCGTATTCAATAGATGCCCATGTTCCGGCAAGACAGGAAATGGAGGACATAAGATGTCCGTTTATTCTGGAACGAACCGCATAACACAGATTCTGTGTATCGCTATTGTAGCCTGCGCGGTGACAACCCTCGCTGGCCTGACATCCGCCGAAAATGTCACCGGCGGCCCGGGTAAGCTCGCATTCACTGAGAACGAAGATGGCGGATACGAATTCGATACCGGTATCCTCCGCGGCGGATTGCGCCGGGCCGGCAAGGGCCTGGGCCTGACTTCTGCCGTGCATCTACCAACCGGCACGACGCTCAACGGGGCATACGGCATCCTGAGCTACTATCGGGTATTCACCACGAACAAGAGATACGGCACGGCGGCATGGAGCTGGCCCGACACTTCAAAGCTTTTGCCCAACGGGGCAGTTCAGGTTACCTGGCCCGAAGCAGACGACCGGCCCTTTGAAATGGTCGCCCTCTATCGCTTCCACGATGACTCGACGCTCGACGTCGAGACGATAGTCAAAGCCGGCGAGGATTTGAGCAAATTCGAAGTTTTTCTGGCATCGTATTTTCACGAATCTTTTCCGTTAACTAAGGTTTTCGTAACCCCCGACCCTAAAATCGTAGGCAAACGGACTTTTCTGACAGCGAAGAAATCCTTTGGCAACTGGCAGATGTTTCCCCGAGATTATGATGTCATGCCAATCATCCGGGACGGCCGCTGGCAAAAACAGCCGAATCCCGTGGATTGGAAAATAATGCCGCCGATGGCAAAGCCGATTGCTCTGCGGCGAGGCTCAAAAGAAGCTCCAACGGCAATCCTGATGGCCCCGTCTGATGATTGTTTCGCAATATCGACACCTTATGAGGGAGAGGGTCACTATTCGACATATTTTTCGCTCTTCGGCTGCGATATCAAGGCCGGGCAGACAGCAAGGGCACGTTTACGCCTTGTCGTAATAGAAGTCGTCTCGAACCGGGAGATTCTGAATTTATATGAGAAATATATGAAGGATCTTTCAGAACTCACAGTTCAATCTGGTAATCCTTAATCGTTTCTATGAACAAGACTTATACAGGCCTGGATATTCGTAAGGTTCTTGCCCCTGATGGAGATGTTTCTCGATCTCTCGTCAATTTCGAAGTGCGTCCCGAGCAAATAGAAATGGCCCGTGCCGTGCAGCAGGCATTTCTGAAAAAGCGCCACCTGGCCGTCGAGGCCGGCACCGGTGTTGGTAAGAGTTTCGCTTATCTTATCCCCGCGGTGGATTTGGCTGCCAACGGCATGGGCAGGATGTTGATCAGCACCTTTACTATCACGCTGCAGGAACAGTTGGTCAACAAGGATATTCCCTTCCTGAACAGTTGCATGCCGCAAAAGTTTACCGCAGTTCTGGCAAAAGGCAGGAGTAATTACCTGTGCAAAAGGCGTCTGAAATTTGCACTGCAGCGTGAAAGAAGTTTGATCGACGATTCGGAGTTCGATAAAGTACGGGATTGGGCGGATCAAACAAAGGACGGCTCGCTCAGCGACCTACCCTTTTTACCAAAGAGCCGGACATGGGACAGGGTTAAAAGCGAGCACGGTAATTGTCGCGGGCGCAAGTGTCCCAATTTTCGTGATTGCTTTTACTGGGCCGCCCGGCGACGCCTGGAGAATGCAGATATTATTGTGGCCAACCATGCCCTGCTGTTCAGCGATCTTGTGCTTAAGCAGCAGGGTGCATCTATTCTGCCGGGTTATAAGTTCGTGATTATCGATGAAGCGCACAACACCGAACACGTGGCGGAAGACCATTTCGGAATAGACATCAGTAACAGGAGGGTCAAATTCGTTCTCGATAATCTTTATAATCCGCGGACGCACAAAGGGCTTTTGACTCATACGGATGCCAAAGCGACGGTCGATCTTGTCTATAAGATTGGCAAAGAATCTGAACGCTTCTTTAAGCAAATTCAGGTATGGTATGAACAAACAAAGAATGAGACAAAAGGCAGATGTTACAAGAATTTTATCGATGATACTCTTTCCGGGCATTTGAAGGAACTCAGCGCCGAATTGTCCAAACTCGCGAAGGAAAAAGAAGATGAAGATGAAAAATTTGAGATTATGCGGTTTGTCGAATTGTGCAAAGCGTTGATCCATGATTTGGAAAATTTCCTTTCGCAGGCCAATGCAGGCCAAATCTACTGGCTTGAGATAGGTTCGGGCAGAACTTCCACGATTCGCCTGAAAAGTGCTCCGCTTAATGTCGGGCCTGAAATTAAACGGTGTCTTTTTGATAAATATGAATCGGTCGTACTGACGAGCGCGACTTTGTGCACGGGTGCTACTCAAGAAAAAAGCGGTTTTGATTTCTTTGCCGGCCGAATCGGCCTGGATGATTTTAACGCTGTCAGGCTCGGCTCACCCTTCGATTACAAAAAGCAGGTCAAAGTGTATATCGAGAAGGATTTACCGAATCCGAATCAATCTACTTTCATTGGGAACGCCGCCGAGGCCATAAAGAAATATTTAGCGAAAACCACGGGCGGAGCATTTGTGCTTTTTACCAGTTATGTAATGCTCGAAGAGACAGCCGGCAGGCTTTCCCAATGGCTGGGTGAGAATAATATCAAACTGCTTCAGCAAGGTGCGAGTGTAGACAGGACCACGCTGTTAAAACAGTTTAAGACCAGAGGGTCCAACGTGTTGTTTGGGACCGACAGTTTCTGGCAGGGAGTGGACGTACCGGGACAGGCTCTTTCCAGCGTGATTATAGTGAGGTTGCCCTTTGCGGCCCCGGATCAGCCGCTGCTCGCAGGCCGGCTCGAACAGATAAGGGAGCTGGGAGGCAATCCCTTTAACGATTACCAGTTGCCATCCGCCATTATCAAGTTTAAGCAGGGCTTCGGGCGGCTGATTCGCAGCAAGACCGACAGCGGTATTGTGGCCGTCCTGGACAGCAGAATAGTCAACAAGTCCTATGGTAAGAAGTTCCTCGCGGCGATACCTAAGTGCGAAACTGTGATTGTCGCAAACGGCAAATAATGTATTGTGATTTCAGGATTGATTTGATAAACTAAGCGAATCTTAAGGTTTCACAGCTCTGCCGGATTATATATGCGAGAGATTCCCGTTCAGTTGGAGATGAGCGAATGGTTACTTCGGCGCTTGCGGATATCAATGATGTAGTTAGCTGGCTCGAGTCTATCGAGCGGTTGGTTGGCAGGCTTTATACAAGTGCGGCCAGGGCTTTTGTAGATGACAAACAATTCTCGATCTTTTTAAACCAGTTGGCAAAAGATGAGCAGTCCCACGCACAATTCATGTCGATGGTTTCCGAATACCTGCGAGCAAAAGAGAAACAGTTTATGCTGGATATTGCGCTTGACCGGAAAACCAGAGAAAGCGTTGAGGCACCACTGAAAAGATTCGAGCATCATCTGGCCGGCAAAAGCATCTCCAAGGCGCGAGTAGTGGAATATATGGCCCGGGCGGAATCTTCGGAGCTTAATCCAGTGTTCCTTTACATCGTCGGAAAATTCGGGGAGATAAACCGAAAAGCTGAGCGCATGACTGCTGATATCCAGTCTCACTTGTCGCGCATTCGGGACTTCGTGGACGGGCTTCCGAAAGACCTGAAACCCTCCATTGATATTGGCACGTTCCCTTCTGTTTGGGAGGAAAGATTCCTGGTCGTTGACGATCACGAGCCATTGCGCGAGTTAGTAGCCTCGCTGCTCAGTCGCAGGGGAACCGTGGAGGCGGTTGCCGGGGCGGGTGAAGGTTTGGGTAAGGTGAGGGAGCATTTCTATAACGGCATCGTCTCAGACATTCAAATGCCGGGCATGGACGGATTCGAGTTTTACCAGCGAGCCGTTGAGTGTGACCACCAGCTTAAGAAGCACTTCCTTTTCTACTCGGCTGAAATTACCCCGGAGCGAGAAGCATATCTGAAGAAAAACAACCTGTGCTTTCTCCGGAAGCCATTTGGTCTGGGTGAATTCATGGAAACAATCGACCAAATCCTTCGGCAGTGATTCGCCGGGGATTGTTGCATGCAGGTAGTAGTAAAAGTCAACCTCTCAATTCCCTAAGGCAATCCTGGCAGAATAGTTGGCCGGAATCGATTTTAACCAGATCGCTTTCTTTAATGTCTTTTCTGCCGCAACATTCGCACGTGCCGGTTTTGACTGGAACATGTCGAGCTTCTCTCGCCTTTTCTTTGGCCGCCGCAACAGCCTGGGCCTCGATTCTGGCCCTTTCCTGAGTCTCGGCCCTGAGTCTTTCTTGAACTTCAGCCTTTGCCTGAGCCTCTTCGGCGGCTCTTTTTTGGGCCTCAAGACGGGCAACGGCTTCGGATGCTGCTTTGCCTTCGGCTTTTGCCGTTTCTTCGGCCTGGGCCTTGAGCTTTTCTTCCGCTTGTCTTATATCTGCGGCATAAAACTCGACCTTTTCTTCCGCCTCTGCTTTTGCCGCCGCGATAACCTCGGCGGCTTCGGCCTTGATTCTTGCTTGTTCTTTGGCTTCGGTTTGGAGCTTTTCTTCGGCTTGCCTTATAGCTGCGGCGTACCACTCGACCTTTTCTTCCGCCTCTGCCTTTACCGCTGCGACAGCTTCGGCAGTTTCGGCCTTGAGTCTGGCCTGTTCTTTGGCTTCGGTTTGGAGCTTTTCTTCGGCTTGTTTTATAGCTGCGGCGTACCACTCGACCTTTTCTTCCGCCTCTGCTTTTGCCGCCGCGACAGCATCGGCAGCTTCGGCCTTGAGCCTGGCTTGTTCCTTAGCTTCGGCCTTAAGTCTCTCTTCGACCTTTGCTCGTTCCTTCGCCTCTTGAGTTGCTGTTTTTTGAGCTTCGATCCGGGCGGCCGTGTCGGCTTCGGCCTTTGCCTGAGCTTTTGCCATTTCCTTTGCCTGGGCCTGAATCTCCTGCCGGGCTTTCGACAGGGCATGGGTCTCAGCTTTCAGTTTTTGCTCTGCTTCTTCTATTGCCGCAAGATATGATTCAGCCTTCGCTTCGGCCCTGGCCCTTTCTTCAGCCTGCGCTTTGAGCTTTTCTTCCGATTCTCTTAAAGTTACGGCATACGATTCGGTTTTTGCTTCTTCCTTAGCTATTTCCTTTGATTTAGACTCGAGCTCTTGTTTGGCTATGGAAACGGCTTTGTTTTCGGCCTTCAGCTTTTCTTCTGCCGCCGC
>DQCG01000435.1:9499-11228 GCA_003533825.1 Phycisphaerales bacterium | reverse complement strand
CCAAAGCCTGCGGCTTTGAGGCTGCCACTCGTTTTACATTAATTCTATCGTGTGGCAGCCTCATACCGATTGTCGTTATCGGGATGGGGATGGCTCATTCATGGTTAAACACATACAACCTTTCGGTTCGACATTACTTATTTTCCTATTCAAAACTTATTAAGATTTTTCCATCGCTACCAAATTAACGCCCTCGCGTTGATAAACAACTCTGCCGTTTATCATCACAAGGTCAACCGCCGCCGTGACATCGAGGAGTGTTCCTTTCTTTATGACGATATCGGCATCCTTGCCAACTTTCAGCGAACCGATGCGGTCATCGACGCCAAGCGCCCGGGCCGGCTGGATGGTAATAGCTTCCATCGCAAGCATCTCTTCCAGGCCGTAATGAACGGACATAGATGCCTGGAAGGCCAGTTCCTCCTGCATTCCCCAGCCGACCGCGTCCGTATTGATTGAAAGATTCTTGACACCCCGACTTATGTATTCGGCACCCATCCCGTGAAATCGGCCGTCTATCGGGGTGTTCCAGCCCTGGAAATCGACCAGTCGCGGACCGATGTTTACATGGACCTTCTCTCGCTTCGCCGCTTCCTCGCCAACCATATATCCGCCAAAAGATGTATGCGTGGCAATGGTGTCCATTTTATACTCATCGTGAAACATCTGCATGCTCTCGAGGATACCCCATGGCTCGGCGCTGTGAACTATAGCGGGGATTTCACCCTTGAAGACCTTTCGCATATTCTCCAGTTCGGGCCTGTAAGTCGGCTTGTCTTTGCTTTCACCGCTTTCGTAAGCCTGCCACGTATCGGTATACTTCTTGGCCTGGTTAAGAATCTGCCGGAGCATCCAGGCCATGCCCATTCGGGTCAGCCCCAGGTCGCCGGAGCGTCGTTCCGGATTATAGGCCTGGGCGATTTTCATCGCTCCAATCTCGCGGAAGATTGCCTCATGAGGGCGCGAGCAGTCGAGCTTAACGATGACGGTAAAACCGGCAAGGTTGGTCCCGCTGCCCGGCATGGTGTGGATTGTAGTTACCCCACCCGTTACTGCTTTTTCGGCGGCGATATCTTCAAGATTGACACAATCGCCGATTTGAAGCTCGGGATTAATCGTCGTGACCATATCGTTGAATCCGCCTTCGAGGGCGATATGTGTGTGCGCTTCGACGATTCCCGGCATGACCCATCGATCCGAGGCGTCAATCACAGTATACCCATCCGGGATTGTGACATCCGAGGCCGAACCGAGAGCCTCTATTTTACCTTCGCCGACCAGGATCACGCCGTGATTGATAACTCGCCGGCTCGCTTCGGAGCCTTTCGGCAGCTCCATTGTCAAAATCTTTCCGGCCCTGATCGCATAGCGACTGGGCGCAGCTCCAGCAGCAGCGCCATACTGAAGCACACACAAGATAATAATTACAATTTTTGAGCCTGTTTTCATTCTTCTCGTTCGAAAACAATCCGTCCGTTCACGATGACTTTTTCCACACGGCTGCGAAAATCGAACGGCTCACCGGACAGGATGACCAGGTCGGCATCCTTGCCCTCATCGATGCTTCCAATTCGATCGTCCACGTGCAGCAGTTCGGCCGGATAGATGGTGACGGCCCGAAACGCGCTGTCTTCATCCATCCCGTACCGGACGGCGTAGGCGGCGTTCATCGGCAAATACTGCGTCCCCGAAGTAGCACTCGTATGCAGCGCAACGCGGAGCCTGCTTC
>DQCG01000435.1:0-9473 GCA_003533825.1 Phycisphaerales bacterium | reverse complement strand
GGACCAATGGCGAGGCCCACGTTATATTTTCTCAGCTCGTCCGTGACCCGGTAGCCGTCCTCGCCGCCGAGAATGATGACGTCGAGATTGAATTCATCCCGAAAGACTTTCAGCGTATTGCGTATTTCATCGGCCCTGCTGGCATGCACGAGCACCGGCATCTCTCTTTTGAAGAGTCCCCGCAGCAGTTCAAGGTTCGTATCGCGCCTTGGGCGGTTCGGTTCCTTGGGGGCATCTTCCTTCTTCGATTCCTCTTCTTCGTCCTTATCTTTATCTTCTTCGTATTGCCGGCGGCGTTCATATTCCTCGTACGCGCGTTCGTACCGGTCCCACGTCTCGGCATATTCCTTCGCTCTTTTCAGGAGCTCGCGTGCCTGCCAGATTTGTGTCATCTTTGCGCTCGATCCGAGCATTGAGAACTTTACGGCGGCATATTCCTTAACGACCATCTCCTTCGTGCGGCCGCCGGTAAGCTTGATGAGGGCGGCATTCCCGCTGACAAGCCCACCCGTCTCCGGGGCCAGCAGGACCGAAGTCACGCCGCAGCGCAAAACGTCCTGGAAGCCTTCGTCGTTCGGATTGACAGCTTTCGATATGCTGATATGCCGCGCACCGCCGGAACCGGTCGTAAACGATGACGGATTCATTCTGACGGGCTCGCTTTCGGAGTGTAGCCCGAGATGAGAGTGGATGTCGATAAGGCCGGGAATCACGACGCTGTTGTCGGCGTCGATGACCGTTGCCTTTTCGGGGATGTCTTTCGGCTCGCCTACGTAAGTGATTTTGTCGTCTTGAATGAGAATAAGACCATTGTCGATTGTCCCGCGGCTCGCCGTTAAGATTTTGCCGGCGCGAATCGCCGTGATGGATGTTTTTGCCGCATGTTCTTTTTCCGGCTCCGCCTGTGAACGCGCGTAGACGACCTTGCCGTCGATAAGCGTTTTGTCCACAGCAGCCTGGACATCGAAAGGCCCGGCCGTCAGAATGACCAGGTCTGCATCCTTGCCTTTTTCGATACTTCCGGCGCGGTCGGCAATCCCGATGATTTCAGCGGGCGTAATCGTAATCGCCTTTAGTGCTTCTTCCGGCGACAATCCCTGGCTGACGGCATAGCCGGCAACGAACTGCAAATCGCCGATCGTCTCATCGGTCGGAGACGAAAGTGCGAATTTGACACCCGCTTCGGCCAGGAGGCCCGGACCGGCGGGATTGGCGCGCCCGAACATGACTTCCTGAGTATCGTCTTTTGCATATTGCCGGCCGGGCTCGAAAATCCCGGTGAGAATCACAGGCGCGTTGCTCCATTTGACCTGGTTGATGATTTTATATGCCTCTGTGCCGCCTTCGATGATGAGCCTGAGATTGAAGACCTCGCTGAAGAGGATTGCGCTGCGGATATCCTGGGCGTTATGACAATTGATCCGGACCGGCAGCTTGCGCGTCAGGGCCGGTAAGAATGACTCCATTTTCCAGTCGATTTTCCTCGGCGGCTGGTCCAGATACCGCTGCGCCTCGCCGAAGATGTTCCGCAGAACGGCCATCTCGCCCATCCGGGTCGTGGGGAGCTGCTTTTCCTGCGGCACCATCGGATGGCACGGGTCGGGAGGGACCGGCGGGTTCCAAATCCCCGGCGGATTCTTTGGCAATTCGCCGATGGCAATGCGAAGCGCCGATCTGTCCCGGAGACGGCGTTTGGCAACGGAATCACCAGCCAGCTTGACAACCGAGCCCAGGCCGCTAACCAGCCTTCTCTGACCCGGTGAAATATAAACTGTTGTCACACCTCCCGCCAGCATGCGTCGATATTTGCCGTAGAAGTTAAACGCATCGACGGCTCGAATATCCGGCGTCACCGATTGCTCGTCGTCCCGGTTCGCCTCTGCAAGCGTGGTAAAAGCATCGATCAATCCCGGAATGACCACCTTACCGGCGGCATCGATAACCTCTGCATCGTCCGGTATCTCCAGGCCCTTGCCCACAGCTTCTATCCTACCGTCACGAATCAGAATTATACCGTCCTGAATCGGTGCAGAACTTACCGGATAGATCGTACCCGCTTTAACGGCGACAACGGATTCCTCCTCGGCTGCCACGCCTGGAACGAGCAACGCGCCGAAAAAAACGAAAATCGCGATCACATAGAATTTCTTTCCAATACTGAAATGTCTATTGCTTATATTCATGGCTAAGGCTCATCCTTGTCTGTCACACAATCCGGCCTTTAATCATTTAATCAGTGTCTTTCGGCTCCTGCATTATTAACGGCGGTTCCAGCAGCTTTTTCAGCCGCTCGTCTTTCGCCCGTTCATAGACGATTTCTCCAGCAACCATAACCTGGTCTACCCAGCTTTGGGCATCCAGCGGATCGCCCGTCAGGAATATCAAGGTTGCCTCTTTACCGGCTTCGATACTTCCGAGCCGGTCATCGACGCCGATGAACTGCGCGGGATAAAGCGTGATGGATTTCAACGCCTCTTGACGCTTCATTCCATACTTGACCGCGGTCGCCGCCTGATACCAGAGGTAGCGTCTGCCATACTGCGAAGTATCGATTTGGAAAGCGAACTTGACGCCGGCCTTGTGGAAAATCATCGGGACAACCTTCATCTCCTCTTCATTCGTCTGCTCGTTGGTTTCCCAGATGACCAGTTGAGAATCCAAAATCACCGGCAGCTTGCTCCTGGCGATCAAGCCAACGGCCTTATAGCAATCCGGCCCCAACACCAACACAGTATCGAGCTTATGCGTGTTCTTGATTTCAATGGCTTTCGACACATCAGCGGCCCTGTCACAATAGACAAACGCCGTGAGTCTTTTGTTCAAAAGATCGACCATAGGCTGTTTGGTCACGTCGATTTCTTCGTCGAAGGGCTTTTTCTCTTCTTCAGCATCCGCCTTTTTCTGTTCGTAATCTTCAAGATAATCTTTCAGATCGGACATATACCGTCTGAATCGCTGCATGTGCCCCATACGGCTTGTATTCTGGCTCGGTCGCAATGAGATTTTCAGCCCCGTATAACGTTTGATTAGCATCGCCTCGACGGTTCGGCCGTAAGGTTTGACGATAGTTCCCGTACCGCCAAGCAGCGTATTGTTGCCGGGAAGGACCAGCATCGTCACGACGCCGTCGCGCAGCGAATCTTCGAAGAATGTGCTGATCGGATCAATCGAATCGAACGTCGAAATAAAAGGCACCTCCGGCATGTTCTCATTTGCTCGATCCAGGCCGCTCGACGTATGAGCCAGCACGAAACCGGGCATGACCACCCGGTCCTTAGCCTCGATTACAAAAGCATCCCAGGGAATCTCTACCTCTTTTCCAACAGCCTTGATTACTCCGTCTTTGATAAGGATAACGCCGTTTTTGACATCTTTACCGGCGATGGTAATAATCCGGCCCGCTTTGACAGCAAGTTTCCTGCGAACCGGCGCCGCATGCGCTAAGGCGTTCAGAACACACGCCGTCAACAGAATCGAAATAAACGTTATATGAGACCTGGACTTCATTGCTTCGCTCCTCAGTCTATTTTATAGACAGTCTTGCCGTTTAGAATGACTTTTTCTACACGTGTTGTCACATTCAGAGGATCGCCGCTGAGAACAACGATATCGGCATCCTTACCTTTTTCAAGACTCCCCACCCGGTCGGCGACGCCGAGTATTTCAGCCGGCGTGATTGTGATGGCTTTCAGCGCTTCGTCGCGGTCCATTCCGTGTCGAACGGCAAATATCGCCGCGGTTAAGATGTCGATTGCTCCGGCCTGCTCGCCCGAAGCCAGCGCCACTTTGACGCCGGCTTTAGACAGAATGCCCGCGTTGTTCCAGTTCACTTTCCTGCCCTCGCGGTACTGGCCCATACTCCCCGGATAATAGTAAAAGGGTCCCAATACGACGGGGATTTTCCTTTCGGCCAATTGCCCGGCGACTTTGTAGCCCTCGGTGCATTCCTGAAGAATCAGTTTCAAACCATATTCATCAGCGACCTTCAGGGCGGCACGAATCACAATCGCACGACGAGCGTTGACATGGATGGGAATCTCATCCTTCAACACCGCCGACAATACGGCCAGGTTCGGGTCTTCGGTTTGTTCAGAATCCTTCTGCTGCTGTGCATCGAAGAAACTCTTGCGGAGCATCCAGATTATCGCCATGCGGGTACCCGGCCGTCGATAGTAAAAGTCAGTGGGAACCTGATACCTCGGTATGCGATTGCCCTGGGTCGAATCCAAATCCATCACGACTCTCAGCGCGGCCTCATCCTTGAGGATCATCTGTTGGGGAATCTTTCCGGTGGGCTTGACGACAACACCCAGGCCGCCTATGACGTTCCGCCTGCCCGGAGAGACAAATAAAGTCGTCACCCCCGTCTGAACGATGCGTTTGAGAGCCTTGCTCTGCGGGTCCAGCGCATCCGAGATGCGAAGTGTAGGTGTGATCTCGTTGGACTGCTCGTTCAGATCTCCGCGAACCGGGGCAGCGGCGCTCGCGTCCACCAGCCCGGGCATAACAACGCTCTTACCGGCATCAATTACGGCGGCGCCTTCGGGAATCTCAATTCCCACACCGATTTCCGCAATCTTCCCATCTTCTATCAGGATGACACCGTTTTCAACAGGTTCGCCGGATATCGTCAGAATTCTGCCGGCTTTGACAGCGATAATCTCCGCCCGGCCGGGCGCTACAAACGCCAACACAAACAGTAAAAAAGTCAGTAAAATGATGCAGTTTCTCATTCTTCCTGCCTTTGATATACAATATTGCCATTGATCATGACCAGCTCGATGCTGGACGTAAGTTGAAGCGGCTCACCTTTGAGAACGACGAGATCGGCGTCCTTGCCCTGGGAAATACTTCCGAGGCGGTCGGAAACGCCGAGAATTTCTGCCGCGTTAATGGTCAGGCTTTTCAATGCCGTCTCTTTATCGAGCCCGTACTTGACGGCGAGGATCGCCGAGGTCCTCAGATCGTATAAATCGGTCTTCGGAGCCAGCGATGAAAAAGCAAGCTTTACGCCGCTGCCGGCTATTTTTCCGGCACGCCGCAGGTCTTTATCCCTGCTGGAAAGAAGCAGAGGAGGATATATTACAGGCAGATTCCGTTTTGCAATCATATCCGCGACTTCGTCGCCCTGCCCGGCCGCTACGAGGACCGCATTCAATCCGTATGTATCAACGATTGTCAGAGCCGATGCAATCTCATCGACGTTGTGCGCCCAGATATACGCCGGCAGGTTTGCGTCCACCACGCGTTTAAGAACTTCACGGCGTGGATTAAACTCTTCTGCCTTATAAGCCTTTGCCTGGTCCAGCTCCTCTCTGAGCATCTCCATCAGGCCGGCCCGCGACGTCGGCTCGCGGTCGAACATCAGGGCCTGATTCATCACCGAAAAATCAACACCGGCCGTGCGTTTCAACACCCAGCCGTCCGCCTTGCTCGTATCCAGCTTCACTACGGCCGGCTGTCCGCCCACCGGGTTCCTGTAGCCCGGCGCCAGCATGATGGTTGTCACTCCGGAGCGAAGTGCCTTTTTAACATCGTCTGAATGAGGATTGAAAGCATCGAGAATCTGCATATCGGCTGCAACGGCCGCGACAGTCTCATCAATTTCCCGCTGAACATTAACCGACAAACCGATATGGCAGTAGGCATCAATCATGCCCGGCATCACATTCATGTCCGGCATATCCAGGACTTTGGCACCCTCCGGGACATCTATGTTTTCACCGACAGCTTGTATCTTACCATTATCGATGATGATAACGCCGTTCGTGATGACGCCGTCGGACAGCGTCCAGATTTTGCCCGCCCGAATCGCAAGGGTTTGCGGCTCGCCGCCGGAACTCAACAGGCAAAAGGAGCTGCAAAGTATAACCAGAAAGCTCAGAAATCTTCTCTTTTTCACTGCTTGTCTTTCCTTTCAAAGACGGTCTTGCCTTCTATCAGAACCATTTCGACGCGGCTGAGCGTATCCAGTGGATGGCCGCTCAGGATGACGATATCGGCATCTTTTCCCACATCCAGGCTGCCGATTCGATCCGCCACGCCCAGTATTTCAGCGAGAGTCAGGGTGACCGCTCTGAGCGCTAAATCTTTGTCCATGCCGTTAGCTACGGCTATTGAGGCCGCCAATGCGACAAATTTCGAGCTTGCGCCGTCCCGCCCCGAGACGCCCAACGCCAGCTTAATCCCTCTCTTCGACAATATCGCGGCGTTGCGCACATCATGATTGCGGTATTCCAACCTGGGCGTCTCGACAAACGAAACCGTGACCGGCCCGAGGACGACGTCAGCCTTACTCCGGGCAATCTCATCGGCGACCAAATAACCTTCGGTACATTTATCCAGAATCAGAGTAAAACCGAATTCATCCGCCAGGCGAATTGCGTTTAGGATATCCGTAACACGGTGAGCCTCAATCTGGAGCGGAATCTCTTTGCTCAGAACCTTCGCGAGAACTTCACGCGTGGGATTGGGGCGGAACCGGTCCGGCCGCTTTGGTTTTTCAACTTTTTCTGTCGGCCTTACCTGCTTTTTCTTCTCGTACTCCGCCCTTTTCTTATTATATTCAGCCATTTCTCGAGCGTGCTTTTCCCTCTGGTGCATATATATTTTCGTACTAAGCAGCGCTTCGCGAATAGATGAATATTGTGCCAGACGACCAAGTGATGAGGATTGGTTATTCGCGGAAACTCCGATTGTTGCTTTGACGGCGATATCGCCCTTCAAAAGCATCCTGCCGACATCATTCGAGCCGTTGAGTTTCAGGACCGCACCGCTGCCGCCGATTAAGCTGCGACCTGCCGGCGTGATGTAAACAGCCGTGACGCCCTGTGCCGCCACTTCCGGAGCCTCTTTGATGAACGGATCGAGCCCATCGAGAATATTCAACTCGGGAGCAATTGAGCGGCCTTCGTTAAACTCGCTTTCAATCACGAAAAGGCGGGATTGGACATCAATAAGCCCCGGCATGACAAACTTATCGCTCGCATCAATGCTTCGAACATCCATGGGGACGGCGACGTTCCGGCCAATCGCGGCAATCTTTCCATTTTCTATCAGGACAATACCATTTTCAATCGCAGCGCCGCTAATTGGAAGAATTGTGCCGCCTTGAATTGCGACCTGCTCCGCGCCGAGTGCTCCGGCCGAAAGAACCTGCAGAAACAAAGATGCAAAAACGACAATCCCTTTAATGTCTTTCATCTCTTTTCCCCACAAATATATTAGAACCTTCTTTTAGCACGAGTCATCGGCGGTGTCAAAAGAATTTCTACAAAATAATTGTAAAAACTTACAGGAGCATATCTAAGATACGATTTTTTCAAAATCAGCAATATTGTGACCATTGAAACCGAAAACCAGAAAGTTTATAATAAAGTAACGAACGCCGGGCCGACGGAACCTTATGACAGGAGGCGGGTCGGCAACAATTTTCGACGAAAGGAACGATTCAATGAAAAGACGCGAATTCTTAAAGATGGCCGCTGCGGGAGCCCTGGCAAGTATGGGCGGGATTTCATTTGGTACCGGGAAAAAGACAAAGCCCAACTTCGTTTTCATAATCGCCGACGACTGTACATTCCGGGACATCGGCTGTTACGGCGGCCAGGCCCACACCCCCAACATCGACAAGCTGGCAACCGAAGGGATGCGTTTTACGCAGTGCTTCCAGTCGGCTCCGATGTGCTCGCCGACCCGGCACAATATCTATACCGGCCTTTATCCGGTCAAGAGCGGCGCCTATCCGAACCATACTTTCGCCAAAGACGGCACCAAAAGCGTCGTTCACTATCTCAAACCGCTCGGCTATCGCGTGGCCCTGAGCGGCAAGAAACATATTAATCCGCCGGAGGTATTTCCGTTCGAGTATTCCGGCAAAGGCAATAATCCCGACTTCGAGGCCCTCGACAAATTCGTATCCGGGTGCAAAGACAGCGGCACCCCTTTCTGCATATTTGCCTGCTCCAACGAGCCGCATTCGCCCTGGAACAAGGGCGATGCCTCGCGCTACGACGCCGCAAAATTGAAACTGCCACCCTACTTCGTCGATACCGAAGAGACGCGCGAGAATATGACGAGGTATCTGGCCGAGATTACCTATTACGACTGGCAGGTCGGCCAGGCCCTCGCCCTGCTGGATAAACACACCCTGGCGGACAACACACTCGTTATCGTCGTCAGCGAGCAGGGTTCGAGCTTCCCGTTCGGCAAATGGACCTGTTACGATACGGGGCTGCAATCGGCCTTCATCGCCCGCTGGCCCGGCAAAATCGAGCCCGGTACGGTCAGCGACGCAATGATCGAATATATTGACGTTCTGCCGACATATATCGAAGCCGCAGGCGACAAGCCGGAAGCCGTGCTTGACGGCAAGAGTCTGCTTCCGGTCCTGACCGGAGAAACGAAAGAGCATAAGAAATACGTCTTCGGCGAGATGACGACCCGCGGCATTAATAACGGCTCGGACTATTTCGGAATCCGTTCTATCCGTTCGCGCAAGTTCAAATACGTCTGGAACTTCACGCCGGAAATGCAGTTCCGGAACGCCTGCACCACTTCGAGAATCTTCAAGTCCTGGCAGGAAAAGGCCGAAACCGACCCCGATGCCGCGGAAAAGGTTCGCCGCTACGAGCACAGGCCGGGCGAAGAGCTCTACGATATTACAAAGGATCCGTACGAATGGAACAACCTGGCCGACAAACCGCAATACGCGACAATAAAAGCGCGAATGAGGAGGCGACTGCTCGATTGGATGAAGGCAATGGGCGATAAGGGCCAGCAGACTGAACTTGAAGCGCTCGAGCACCAATATAGAAACAGAAATAAGAAAACCCAAAGCTCGCCCCGGAAGCGGCAAAAAAGCCAGAAAAAAGCCGCACAAACGAGATAAACAAGACAAGGCACATAAGCAATGATCTCCGGCGAGCCGAAAGCCGCTTTTTGCGCCGTTTAGAGCGTGTTTTAGATAGTAAAAAGTAAGACTCATATCTGCCCGTTTCCGCCTATATCCGGCCGGTTATTTTTTTCTTTAGCAGAACGATATTTTTACGAACTTCCTTTTTAGAACGCCGTACAAAATTGCGCATATAGCGAATATAAATATTGTGGGCTGAAAGGGGCGAATTTGCCTTTTGCATATCGCGTTTGGCACAATTTGCTCCTACAGCTCTGCTTTTGTTTGTTTTGGGAAAGGATTTAACGATGTGGGACGATGATCCCGATATTCTGGACGCTTTTGAAGAATATGATTACGAGTGCGAATCCGACGATGGTTTGGACGATTTGGCGTTCGATTCCGTGATTGCAGCGGATGTAGAAGACGGCACATTAGATAATGACGGCGATTTCTTAGACGACGAAGATTAAATTTAACACAATAACGATACTTTCAACTCCGATAAAAACGACCTTGACAGCCTAAACCGCCTGTTTTTCGCATATTTCCGGGCAAAATCCCGCCGCAACCGGTGTAA
>DQCG01000337.1 GCA_003533825.1 Phycisphaerales bacterium | reverse complement strand
GTCGGCGACCTGCTCGACAGGGCATTCTCCGGCTCGGCGGAAAAGCTGGTCATGCGGGCACTATCGGCCAAGAAGGTCTCGGTAAAAGAATTAGCGAGCATCAGAAAAATGATCAATGAATTTGAGGGAGAATAATCAAAATGGCACTGGAGAATATTCTTTCACAGGAAATTGTCCAAAAACTTGGCTGGACCCTGCTTCATTTCGTCTGGCAGGCGGCGGCTATAGCTTTACTGCTGGCGATTGTGCTGGCGATGTTGCGAAAATCCACGGCGAACCTGCGTTACATCTTCGCCTGTGCGGCGTTGGGACTGATAGTCCTTCTGCCCATAATTACGATGCAGCTAATCCCGGTATCGACACCGCAACCGACAGCCGGCATCGAACCGTCGCCGGCACCTGTTATTGTTTCAATGCAACCGGCTGTCATAGAGACACCATTGGACAAAGCACCTGAGCACGAGGAACCGGCGCTATCTGAAAGCATTAGCCCGGCACCAGCGGCACCCTGGAAACAGCGAGCCGTCGAGTTGCTCGAACCGGCCCTGCCCTACCTCGTCGCGGGATGGCTGCTCGGCGTTTTCGGGCTATCGATCTGGCATCTTGGCGGCTGGGTACAACTGCAGCGGCTGCGAAAAAAGATGGTCAAACAGGTCGATGCACCACTCCGCGCCAAACTAAGCCGGTTGTCTCAACGGCTGGGCGTTAAGCGCGCGGTTCAGCTCGCCGAATCGGCGCTGGTCCAGGTCCCGACGGTCGTCGGCTGGCTGCGTCCGGTGATATTGTTGCCGGCCAGCGCCCTGACAGGTCTAAGCTCCGAGCAGCTCGAAGCGCTGCTGGCGCATGAGCTGGCCCATATTCGCAGGTACGATTATTTAATCAACATGCTGCAAACGGTCGTCGAGACGCTCGGCTTCTATCATCCCGCTGTCTGGTGGGTCTCACACAGGATTCGCATCGAGCGGGAGAACTGCTGCGACGACCTGGCCGTGAGCATCTCCGGCGACCGGGTCCGCTACGCCAGGGCCCTGACCTCGATGGAAGAAATCCGGGGCAGGAACGGCGAATTAGCAGTAGCGGCATCAGGCGGCAATCTCTTCGGACGCATCCGTCGATTAGTAGGCAAAGATTCCACTGAGTCGAGACGGACAAGTTGGATACCGTCGGCAATTACAATTCTGCTGATAGCGATAATCGCAATACCGACAACTCTCGCTCTAACCGCTCAAAATAAGACACAGCCTTCCGCTCAATTTCTTTTGGATAAAATGCTGGAACATCGCTGCCGGGTCAGGAATCTTCAATACGTTGCAGAAAATAAAATCTGGAAGGATGTCAATGCAGAAGAAGTCCTCATTGAAGAGCACATCAAAAGGATGAGGGAAAAAGGGACGTCGGAGCGGCAATTAGAAAGAATAAGACAATCACTAAGCCAGGTTCCTGAGAACCGCTACCAGATTCTCAAGTGCACCGTCGATGACGCAAAACATGTCAAAATTGAACAAACCGGCGGGACTTTTGATTCATCGGGCAATAAAGTGTCCCGTGAGGAAAAGCATGTTTGGGCCTGGAACGGCACCCAAAGCACTACTTTCTCCCAACGAAGTGGAATCCCGGCTGGTGCAACAATCAAAGACACACCACACATCGCTACAAGCCTCTGGCATCCCTGGAGATCAGCTACAGGCACTTATTGCAAGTTTCTTCAAGAGACTATCACGGCTGAAAAACCGGTGAGCGTCGAAAAATTAAAGGACGGCACCTACCGCGTAGCATTCGATTACAAAATCAGTAGATATGTAGGTATTGTCGATCCATCCAAAGGCTACACATGCCCTCTGGTGGAGAATTACAATAAACAAGGGCAGCTTACCAGCCGTGAGACGACAACATACGAAGAAGTCACCGCGGGTATCTGGTTTCCCGTCAACGGGCAACGAGAAGAATTCACCGCCGAGGACGCTGTGCGCTACAGATCCATCTTCAAATCAAGCCAAATCAGGATAAACGATCCGGCTTTCAATGCCGGTTACTTTGATGTTGACATGCCCGAGGGAACAGCAGCGAGAGATGAGGTGCAGGGCAAGCAATACGTTGTGGGCTCAAAGCGCGTGTATGACCTTAAAGAACGGCAGAAGTCTATAGCCGAAATGGAAGAAATTGATCCGAACTCCTGGCAGGAAAAATTCTACTCGCTCTACCGCCTCGAAGACGGCCAGGTGCTAAAGCGAATTGCGCCGCCGTTTATCCCTGAGCGCAGGGGCTATTTGAAGTCTATTCAGCCGGGGCGATATTCGCCAAATACTCCCCTTCACGTTGTGAGCCAGTATTTCTACTGGGATGGCAAACTGAGCATTAAAGGCGCAAGCGTGGGAAGTGGTATTCAGCGTCTTAAATCAATCCTGGGATCTGTCATCGGACTCGGTAACTACCAACACGATATACCACTCGATATTCTGTGGGCGGACATGTCCGGCGATTGGATAGTACGCAAGGACACCCCCCACCAAGAGCTGCTCGGTGCCCTGGAGCGGATAATAAAAGATGAGACGTCAAGAGACATCGATTTCGTGAAGCAAAATGTAGAAACCGAAGTGATAATCGCGAAAGGAAAATATAACTTTCAACTCCTTCCGAACATAACGGATGGACAATATGTCCTCATTTCCACGAACAACACTGATACCTACACCGGCGGCGGAGGTGGAAGCGGGACGCTCGACAAATTCCTGCGCTGGGTGGGAAACCGGGTAGGGATGAACATCATCGATCAGACAGAATCAGAAGGCGTCGAG
>DQCG01000542.1 GCA_003533825.1 Phycisphaerales bacterium | reverse complement strand
CAGACAGAATCAGAAGGCGTCGAGCTATCCTGGCGCAACTATGACTCATCCGAGTTAAGCAGATTAAACCATGATGGCGAGCCGTATAACCAGAGACTGGACCTGCTCCTGGAAAATCTGACCCGGCAGACGGGGCTGACCTTTAGCAAAGAAACAGCTACAGTCGAGAAATGGTTTGTCAGTGAGAACGGAGCCATCAAATCTTCACAGCCCGCTGTGCCGGATGGAGCTATGCTGAGACCCGCAACCGCAGAGGCAGAGAACAAGACTCAACAGGAGCAGTTGAACAAAATCCTGGAAAAATTCTCGAATGGGAAGACCGACGACAAATCAGGCAGCGATTCCAAAAGCGTTCGTGAATCGGTGGAAGGTTATATCGCCGCCGCACTGGCGGGCGAAGATGCAAAAGCCGCAGAATATGCCTATCCCGACTCGGCCGTCGCGGCCCAAACCGGTGATATGCGAGAGGTATTACAGGGGCAGGATATCAAAACCGTTGGCATGTATATCGGTGAATGGAACTCATTAGCAATAAGCTCGGTCATACAGGCCGACCACGGAAGAACAGGCTCGATAGTCTTACACCTCAAAAAGATGATCCTGGATCAAAAAGCTCACTGGCTGATAGACGATATCGATATCGAAGAGATAGATAAAATCGGAGAACAAATTCGTTATTTCATCAACAACGTCCCCGATGCCAAGACGATTATAATCTCCGCACATAAATTCGCGACCGAACAAGCCGGCGGACAATTCGAGACTAACACAAAAAGCATACATACCAACCAGGTCGTTATGAAGCTGGTCGATCCCAATTCCAAGCCGGTGGCGGGTGCGCGGGTGGGCACGTACGTTGACTTCTCGGATATTGCCGAGAATCCGCCGATATGGTTCCTTCGTTCCGGCAGGAATAGCACATCCGTCAACGTAAAATCAGATGAACATGGGAAGGTCACTTTAGAAGCGGATGAAATATTCGGGTCCGGCTGGACGATAGAAGGATTGGCGCCGCTTACCGCGATAGACGAGGGCCATTATTTAGCCGGACTGCGAGAGATGTCTCGAAAGGATCTTGGTAAAGAGGTCACACTGATGTTGCAGCCGGGCTGTCGAGTACACGGCCGCCTGACTGCCGCCACCGCCCGCAAGCGCAAATGGTCCACGAAAACATTGACCGTGTACGTACACTGGTACGCACACAGGCCGTGTCAGTATTCCTCAAAACAAGGACGATTCGAGTTTATCCTTCCTCCGGGCAAATATCAAATTCAGGTCTATTCCGACGATCCGGACAAGGACGTCATACTTCCGATACTGATTAAACCGGGACAGCGTGACCTGGACTTGACAAAGTATCTGGACGGCACGAGCAAACCCCCTGCCGTTGAGATAGAAAACCTAACGGAGAGCGACAGTCCAGGTGAAAGCCGACAAGGGCAAACGCCTGCTCCGGGCGTTCCCATGCTGGCAAAAAGTACCGCACCTTCCGGCGAGGATAAATCAACCGTGAAGGTTGAATGCCTTGTAGGCGAAGCTTTTCCTGATCCGAAAATGGATAGGGAAACAATAATCGCTATCGAGAATCTCCTGGGCGGCAAAATAACAATTCCGGACTCCCCCACCGCTGCGGATTTGCTCAGAAAAGCCGCCCAGGCCACGGCAATGGTTAAGGATAAACGCGTCACCCAAGAGCAGTTTAACAACCTCGTCGATTTGCTTCTCTCGCGGGGCTTTGTGAAAATCCTGCTACGCCCGACTCTGGAAGTAGTCGACGGCCAGACAACCACTATCCGGAGCTCGGAAGAGAACATCAAAGATTTAATCCAGATTACCCCAACCATCCGGGAAAACGGAAGCATTATCTTGCATGCAAATCTGGAACTGACTCTGAAATCCGAAGAACCGGATGCGAATCAGCCGTCGAACATCCGGCGATGGAAAATGACTACCAGCGCCAATATCGATCCCGGCCAAAGCTGGATCGTCGAAGGCATCAAAACCGCAGAACAAAGCTCCGGCGCCCGGGAGCAAAAGTCCGAGCTGCTCGTCATTCTTACGCCGACCATAGCCCGTTCCACCAAGCAGAAAGAGCCAATGGAAACGGTGAATTTCCAGAACGCCGAGGCCCGAAACATCATCGAGAAGCTCGCCGCGTGGACCGGCAAAACGATTATCCCGCCCGCAAATTTAATGAAACAGAAGATAACCATATACTCGTCGAAACCGATGCCCAGAAGCGAAGCGGCGGCAATGATTTTGAATGCACTGTGTTCGAAAGGCTACGCCGCCGAACAGACTGATGATACGATTTACCTCAAACCCCTGCCAGAAGAAGAACAGCCCAACACCGGCAAAGCCAAAATCCAGATCGAAGCAAGAATTATGACGGTCGGCGACGAGTTCCTTAAAGAAATCGGTTTTGACCCAAATTCCATACCCGATTTTAACGCATGGCCAGAGCCGAAGCCTTCCTCGGTCTGGAACTCGGATAATCTCAAGACTTACAACATCGCACTCAACGAATCCAACGTAGATTTCCTTCTCAAAACCGCCCTGGCACATAAGGATACCAAAGTGCTGACTGCGCCGCGAGTCACGGCGTGGGACCGCAAGACAGCGGAGATGGCCGTTTCAACCGAATACAATTACACCTCGGGCTACAGCGAGCCGAACCGCCCCGGCGAAGAGCCGAAGCCCAAATTCGACACGGCCACGTTAGGTACTTTCCTCAAAATCAGACCGCAACAGACATCCGACAAAAAGGATGTCATCTTCATCGATTTCGAACTGGAAATCCACCGGCTCCAGAGCGTCGAGGATCGCATGTACAAAGGAAAATATCCCTACCAGATACCCCACATATCTGTCGTCAGAACAAGGACACAGTGCCTGATTCCCGACGGCCTAACGCTGCTCAATTGCGGCCAAAAATCACCCGGCAGATCGAAACCACCTCAACTTTGCCGATACTGGGTGGATTGCCGGTTGTCGGCGGACTTTTTGATAGCCCACCCCAAACGGAGAAAACAAGGAATCTCTTAGTAATGGTCAAACCGAGCACCGATATAAAAGCTCCGCCAAAACCGCAGCCTATAGATCCCGATGACCCTCTCATCAAGCAGCTCGAAGAGAAGTTCAAACGCTCAGACGAGCAAAAATAGACAACAACGGCCATCAAGACATATTTGCCTATTACTCCCTTTAAATCCTCGTCCTTAATTATCCTCGTTATCCTTATATTAACGCACTATCCTCTCGATGTCTTCCGCACTGAGTGCGGCGTTGTATATGCTTACATCGTCGATCAGGCCGGAGAAGAAAGTGGCCTTGTTGATACCCTCTCCAACACCTATGAAAAGATCACCATCCAAAGCTACACCACCTACAAGAACGCTATCCTCGGCAACCTTGACTCCATCCACATACAAGTATCTGTGTAATCGCTCTAAGTCGAACATAAGGCCTACGTGATGCCACCGGCCATCGGTGATGACCGCATCAGAAATCAATGGCGGAAATGGCGGATGCATCAATCTTGTCATCAGTCTGCCATAAGATGGATCAGCACCAATCCATAGCTGGCTAAAACCTGTGCTATCGCTCTGCGAAATAATAGCTCTCCCACGTTCAGTTCCTTTAATCCAGGCAAAAGCACAAAAGGATCCGGCGGCTGGATCTAATATGAAAGGTGTCGTTAGATAATCATCTTCTCCATCAAGAGCCAGAGCGCCGTCAATCCTACCAGAAGTGGGTTGCCAGAGTGGATCACCATGAAGCACGGCGTTCTTGTCCCCTGCGCTATCATAAGCTATGCCACCTTCCGTTTCATCCAACATCCAATGGTGGATCAACCGATCATCCTCAAACAAATGCTCAGCGAGGATGATCAGGTCCTGAATATCAACGATGCCGTCACCCCAGGGCATTGGGCCGATGTCACACAAGGGATCATCAGTACCCCAGTGATCCACGATGATGCACATGTCGGCGGTATCGACGATTCCGTCTCCATTGAGATCAACGATCGGATCGATGGACACCTGCCATAGGTCCCAAACGCCATATCCACCATCTCTGTTATAGGAACTAAAGTAAAGTGTACTTCCATCAGATGAGACGATTGGGCTAATATCTGATGTTTTGTTTACAGGTGGACCAAGTTTGACCGGCTCAGCCCAGTCGTCGTTTGTGGTTGCCCGGGTAGTCATATATATTTCGACATACCCGGAGGTTCTCGGCCGGTCGGACTGGAACATAAGCATCAAACCATCCGATGAAATCCACATCCTACGTTCGTTAGAAGAAGTGTTTACAGCCGGTCCAAGATTAACTGGCTCACTCCAATCGTCATTTGTTGTTGCCCTTGTTGTCATCCAAAGGTCGCGTATACCTAAACCACCGGGCCGTTCGGAGCTAAAGTAGAGCGACAGGCTGTCGACTGAAATGTACGACATGTAATCTGCTTTTGAAGAATTCACAACGGATCCGAGATTTGATGGTGTTCCCCATTCATCGGCTGTCGTTTCTCGCGTAGCTACCCATAGGTCCATAGCGCTCCATCCGCTACCCCCTACTGCGCCCGACCGATTAGAGCTAAAATAGAGTGAAAGGCCGTCTGCCGAAATGCTCNNTGAAGCGGTGTTGACATTCGGCCCGAGATTAGTTGGAGTGCCAAAAATAAAATCCGCCTTCGCAACATCTGCAATCAAGATCAATATCACAATCAACATAAGTGAAATTGTTTTTTTCATCTTTCTATCACCTTTCAACTCGATAGAAATTACATGTCGTGAACTGTGCGCTTTTCTAGCGACATGCGGTTCTTTTGAAAAACCCCGATCGTATGCCATTTTGGCCTCCTCCAGTAAAAACCTATCAAACACAATGATTATAACATTTAATCCATCTTTTACAAGAAAAAACCTCGAAGGGGGACGCCATACATATTTCAGAGAGGATTCAAAGGATTGACGAAGTTGAAAAAGTGTGCGATACAAATCCCACCAACTGTATCCCGGAAAAAAAGTATTCTGTGAATGGTTCCAAATAACAAAGGGCTGGCAGCCCCGCAAGCCGCCAGCTCTTTATGAGTATTCTAAGCGCTTTATTTCTTCTTTAAGTAGTTCTCTGCCTTGCAAAATACAACTTACTCAACCTCTTCAGCCGGAGGGAATTCCTCGAATAAATGTTCAGCAAGAACAATGAGGTCTTCAACGTCAACAATACCGTCACCCCAGGGCATCGGGCCTACATCGCATAGTTGATTATCCGTTCCCCAATTATCAACGACAATACACATATCCGCGGAATCGACAATACCGTCGCCGTTGAGGTCAACGACCGGATCGATTGATACCTGCCAAAGATCGAACTCACCCAATCCGCCGGAACGCAGGGATTGAAAGTACAAGATAGAGCCATCATAAGAGAGACAAGGATTCGTATCGACTGCCGGGCTGTTAACTTCAGGACCTAATACAACACAATTTGCCCACTCATCATCTTTTGTCGCCCGACTTGACATCCAAATATCGACGGGACCTATAGCACCTTCCCGAGCGAAACCGTAATGGAAGAGCTTCAGGCCATCGGACGATAGATATGGCGTACCCTCCCACCCAGGCGTGTTGATGATTGGTCCAAGATTAACCGGCTCGCCCCAGGGATCACCTTTGCTTGGCCGTTTTGTCATGTATATATCGGATTCACCATACCCATCAGGGCGATAGGAAACAAAATACAACTCCAGACCGTCGGCCGTGATAAATGGCTCGGAATCCTGGGACGATGTATTAACTGGTTCCCCAAGATTAACCGGCGTGCCCCAGGGATCGTTTTTGGAAGGCCGCGTTGTTACATAAATATCAGACTCACCTTGTCCTCCGGGTCTTTGTGAGTCAAAATAGAGCGACAGGCCATCGGAGGAAATTGCCGGTTCAGCATCCCATGCTGAACTATTAACAGTCGGTCCAAGGTTGACCGGCTCGCCCCATGGATCTGACTTGGTTGGTCGTTTCGCCACACATATATCGGCTTCGCCTTGCCCGCCGGGCCGTTCGGTGACAAGGTACATTTCCAACCCGTCAGACGAGATGGCCAAGCTGGCATCCGGTGCCTCGCTATTGATTGGCGGACCGAGGTTCACAGGAGTGCCGAAGGTATAGTCAGCTTGTGCAACCTCCACCATTAGGATTAAAGTCAAAATTAATACGAGTGAAATTGTCATCTTTTTCCGAAACATAATTCATACCTCCAAACTTGTTTCTTTTTTCGGTTTGCTGTATCATGACATGAGCCTCGGCTCGGGCGTGCAAACCATCCACCCGGGTTTGGCTGGGCCGGTGAGTTATTCGCTTGACGGTGTGATACTCACCGGCTGCTTTTTTGAGCTAAAAATATTTATCATTTTGCTCGCGAGTCACAGAAGCGTTCATAAACCACATATTTCTCATGAGAGCCGCTTCATCAACCCAGTCTAATAATTCTTCCCAAGTGCCACATCCTTTCTTGCATTGCTTCGAGGCGATTTCCGGATTGAGTTAACATCACCCTCTTTCAGTGGCGACTCCGGTATAGAAGTGATGTTAATCTGCCATAGGTCCCAGCTACCCTCCCCGCCGGGCCTATCAGATCCGAAATAGAAGGTAGATCCATCAGCCGAGAGGCAGGTAGTGGCATCGTTATACATACTATTAATTGTCGGACCAAGATTCATGGGCTGTGCCCACAAATCAGAAACGTCTGACCGTGTAGTAACCCATATATCGACAGCGCCACAGCCGGGCAGCATACATTCGAAGAAGAGAGTCAGGTCATCGGCAGAAATATTCGGGTTGCAAAGGGAATTGAAAACAGCCGGATTACCGGCAATCGATCCGGGACTATACGGGATACTCCAGTTGTTGCCTGCCGCCGCTCGCGTTGTCACGAGCAGCTCCCATCCGATCTCGCCGCCGGAGCTGTTGGAACAAAAGTAGAGTGTGGAACCATCAGTTGAAATTGCCGGAGCAAACTCCTTATCAGGGCTATTGATGACCGGGCCAAGATTCACCGGTTCTTCCCAGGGTTCGTTTGTTGTCGTCCGCGATGTAACCCACAGATCCGAATTACCATATCCCCCCGGCCGGTCAGAATCGAAGAAGAGCGCCAGACCATCGGCAGAGATGCTTGGAGACACTTCCACGGATTCTGTATTGACAATCGACCCAAGGTTTTCCGGGACTCCCCATTCATCCTCTTTCGTTGGGCGTGTAGTAACCCACAGATCCCAATTGCCATGGCCGCCAGGCCGGCGAGAATTGAAGAAAAGCGACAAACCGTCAGCCGTAAGGCTGGGGGCGGCATCGTGAGATGAACTGTTGACCGTCGGCCCCATATTCGTGGGAATGCCCTGCCATAGACGCGAGAGAAAAGACCCGGAACCGGTTTCAGATGAAATCATTGCCTGTTTAGGGTTAAGGACGGCGGCATATTTTTCCATATCGTCAGCGGATTCCTTTTGTTCATTTAAATAATCGTGGTATTGTGCCCGATGGAAATAACTGTCTGCATCCCGGGGATCGGCCTCAATTCTGCCGGTATAGAAATTCAACATTTCCTGATAGTGTTGTTCCAGAGTGAGTCCCGGGCCGAGCGCTTCAATGGTTGAAATATTGGAATCGATATCCGCCACCCAGACCTCATTAAATGGTGCTCCCAAAGAAAAGGCCAGTTGCGTCTCATCCTTATTCCAGTTTGCCTTAGTAATCTGGCCGGCAAGAACTTTTTCAGCCTGCTTTCGGTTCAGGTCGTAGATCCACAAACCTGTTCTGATCTCAGGATCGTAAATGCCGCCAAGACTAAACTGAGAGCCGCTTGGGGACCAGGTTCCAGCCCACATCCTCGGAGATCCTTTCCAGTCAACAATTGACGATTGCGACGAGATGTCAACAATTACCAAAGAACCGTTTTCGATATAAGCCACGTTTTGCTGATCCGGTGACAGCGAAGGATGATAGTTGGAACATCTCATAACGAATTCGGGTTGAGTTTGTCCTTCCTCGATAGAAATCCTGTACAGACTTTGAGCCTTACGCGATTGGTAATATACGAACTTTGAATCCGGGCTCCACGAGGGCCGGCTTCCGCGTGCCAGGAACTTTGGTGCTGTACCATCAGCCTTAATAATCCACACTTGTTCATCGGTGTGGGAAAGGGGATGGATCTGGTGTTCACTGGAAGCAAAGTCTGAAAGATGCAGTATCGGATTATCACGAACATAGGCAATATACTGCCCATCAGGTGACCATTTCGGATTTTTGCCGGGCACTATTAATAAATCAGTCTCTTGTGATGTCAGGTCAAAGACTGCAAGGCCGCTGTACCCGGGAGCACCTAAGCTGAAAGCCAGCTTAGTTCCATCAGGTGAGAAGTCGGAATTGAACCCATCATTAATGACTCGCCCGGCCTTAGCACTAAGATGTTCATACATTTGCTCAGCTTCAAGCATGGAAAGAAAAGCGACTCCCTCGGGCTTACGGTTTGGAGGATGCCAGGATCTACCGGCATCCAGGATATCAAATACATACTTCATCGACCAATCCCTGAATTTGAGTTTGGAATCAACGTCAGAATTGGCAATCCGATTGTACAAAGCACCTGCCTGCTCGTAGTCACCCATAGCAACCAAAGCACAAAAAATACGAAATTGGAGGATGGTTTCATCCGGGAAGAACTTCAAACCTTCTTCTGCGCCCTCAATGGCACGTTTATAGTCGCCCATGCGGAGATAGATGTCACTGCGCTGGGCGTATAGTTCAATAAGCTGCGGGCCTTCTTCGGACGTGTGTTTAATAGCCTTGCCGTAATCAGAGATGGCATCTTCATAGTTACCCAGTTCCTGTGATGCAATTGCACGTAAAGAATAACCCAGCGGATATTGCGGCCGTAATGCAACCATGACGAGCGCATCATCTTTCATCTCTTCATATTTCTTAGAAGCGTAGTATGTATAGGCGCGCAATCTGTAAGACTCATAATGGCCGGGATCAAGATACAAGGCTTCATCCAGCAATTCGATCTTCTTCTTTATCGTCAGGGCTGTCATAGCCCGGAGGAAGTATGCTTCCGTGTTCTCCGGAAACAATTCTTCGGCTTTTTGTTGGTATTCATGGATTTTCTTCCACTTTTCACCGTCATTGGATTTACTTTCCCAGAGTATCCTGGCTAAGAGTGAATAGGCAGCCCCTGTAATTTCCGGCCTGTCTTCAAGTAAATCCTCCAGTTTAGTCACCGCCTCTTGAGACTGTTGATTCTGAACGAGAATGCCGGCGTATAGAAGTTTAGCTTCGGATCCAAAGTACTTGCTGTCGAGGATGGATTTGGCGCGATAAAGAGCTTCTGCATAATCCGCTTTGGCAAACGATTCACGAGCCTGGAACAGAATGCTCCCGTCAACAACAGACTTGGCTTCTGCAAGTTTAAGTTGACTCTGATTCCACATCGAATATATGATTAGTACGGCGGTAATTAAGACTGCAATAGTAAGTGAGGTTATGGTCTGATAGCGGTGCCGACGCAGGAACTTCTGGAATCGATAAGTGAATTTTGGTGGCCTTGCAAGAATCGGCTGGTCGCTCAGATGACGCTGCACATCCATTGCCAACGCAGCGGCATTGTCATAGCGTCTGTCCCTGCTTTTTTCCAGAGCTTTCATCACAATCCAGTCGAGGTCGTCGCGTATTGCCTTTCGCAAAAGATCTGGCGTCGAGCCGTGGTGCTTTGCTATATCGGTCAACGTTTCACCGAGAGTGCTTAGTTTGGTGGAGGGTTTGGGCGGCGGCTGCTCGCGGATGACCCGCTGCATTTCGAGATAGCCAGCCTTGTGCAGCTCTTCTTCGCCAAAGGGCGTTGTGCCGGTGAGCAGTTCGTAGAGCAGAACACCAAGCGAGTAGATATCCGAGCGGGTATCGACATCCATGTCGCCCAGGTCGGCCTGTTCCGGGCTCATGTAGGCA
>DQCG01000467.1:9027-14102 GCA_003533825.1 Phycisphaerales bacterium | reverse complement strand
AGGAAATCAATGTCGACATGGTCGAAACCGATCGTGGCGGTCGCCACGAAACGCACCTTGCTGCCGGCCAGCAACTTTTCATCGACCGGCGTGATACTGCGCACAAGAAGAGCGTCCGCATCGGCAATGACGCCCGACGTTATTTCACGGCCTCCGACAATCGTAACCTCACCGATGGAAGAAAAACACTTTTTAACAAAAGGGATATTCACATCTGCAACTATTTTCATCATACCGTGTATCTCGTATTTCGCTTCATCTTGCTAAAGCTCAAAGCCCGCAATCTGTGCCCCGCAATCAGGACACTTCGAATCTTTTATACTATTGGTCGCAATTCTGTAGCCGATCCGTTCAATTAACATTCGGCCGCAATTATAGCAGAAGGTACTTTCGGCTTTCGAGCCCGGTACGTTGCCGAGATAAACGTAACGCAGCCCGGCGGACCGGCCTATCTCGAAAGCCCGCTGAAGACTGCCGAGAGGCGTAGGAACTGAATCCAGATATTTGTACTGCGGATGGAATCGGCTGATGTGCCACGGGACATCGGCGCCGGCCTTATTCACAATAAAATCGGCAAGTTTTCTCAGCTCATCATCGGAATCGTTTTGCCCCGGCACCAGCAGTGTCGTAATCTCAAGCCAGATATTCGTCTCCTGTGCGATATAGCTGATCGTATCAAGCACAGGCTGCAATCTCGCCTTGCACAGCCGCTTGTAATAATCCTCGCTGAAAGCCTTCAGATCAACGTTGATCCCGTTAAGCCAATCCCTCGCGAAGTCTATCGCTTCCGTCGTCATATAGCCGTTACTGACAAAAACGTTCGACAGGCCGCGCTTCTTTGCCAGGCTTCCGCAATCGTTACATAACTCCATAAAAACCGTCGGCTCGGTGTAGGTGTAAGCCATGCTCCTGCACCCACTGCGGACGGCCGCCTCGACAATTTGCTCGGGAGCGATGGGTTCGCCGTCGATGCGCCCGTCCTCGATCGCCGCCTGGCTGATCTGCCAGTTCTGACAGAACTCACAGCGAAAATTGCAGCCCATCGTCGCAACGGAGAAACTGCGTGTGCCGGGCTGAAAATGAAACAACGGTTTTTTCTCGATGGGATCCGGATTGGCCGAGCATACTTTATCATACGTCAGCGAATACAGCACACCGTCGATATTCTTGCGTACACAGCACCGGCCGAGCTTGCCGCTATCGATCACGCAGCGCCAGTTACACAGCTTGCAGCGAACCTTCCGGTCCCCTTCTGCATCCCAAAGCACTGCCTTTTTAAGATTTACTTCTTCAATCGCCATTGTCCAGCTTCCTGCCCTTTCCCGTCATTCGGAGCTAATCGAAGAATCTCGCCCCGAGACCCAATATGCCCCCGTCACAGCCGCGCAACGGGGATTCGGCTTGCCATTTAGTGTACCACTTCCGGTGGCATAAGCAAAAAAAATACTTTTAGACAAACAACCCCGAAATGAAAAGTACAATTGCGTAGTTGTCCGGGAACGGTACAATATCATATAAGACGTATATTATGAAATCAGACATCTGTTCTTAAAAAGTAGAATTGGAGGCAATGCAGGCACATGACAATTCGCGTAAAACTGGATGATATAATCGACGGCTTAGAATCTCAGTCAGACGAAAGTAGCTCGTTCTTGAACAAGAAAACCGGCGAGGTCGTCCTCATAATTGACGAGGAGCTAAATGCCGCCAGAGAGAATGAGCCTATTGAGGATTTCCCCGATTGGCAGCAGGACCAGGTTAGAATCGCAAAGGAAATAATAGCCGAAACTGGTGATTACATTTCTTTGCCGACGAAGTTCGACATCGACGAATACCGCATTATGGAGAGATTCTGCTTGTCGCTGGATGATCCCGAAATGTCTGATCTTTTGTACGGCTTAATAAAAGGCAGCGGAGCCTTTCGGCGCTTCAAAGATGCGATACACAAATACGAATTCGCGGACGAATGGTACAGTTACCGCAACAAAGCCCTTAAAGAAATCGCAATCGAATGGTGCCAGGAAAACGGCATCGAATTTCAGGACGAATAGTCTATGAATGAACTGGTTAAAGCACTTAAGAATTTCGTTGTCAGAGACATAATCTACATCATAGGCGGGAGTTCCGTTATCGTAAGTTTCTTATATCTCTTCAACAAAACAGACATACACGGAAAAGAGATTCACACTGCTATTTATATCCTAATTGCTGGACTTGCTTATATAATCGGCTATTGCATTCAGGATACAGCCTCATGGATCCATATTGTAACAACAGCGAGTTTCTTTAAGCCTTGGCGGAGTTTGATTTGGTTTTACGAGCGTTTTCTACATCGAAAGTGGAAGCCCATTTTCTCAGACATAGAAGGAGAAGATCGCCGAAACAAGATTCTTGAGAGGTTAGATCAAGCAGAGCTAATAATTCAAGAAAAAGTCTCCTTAGACAATAAGACCGAACGTGAACGGATAATATCCTTGATGCATATGGGCACAACTATGGGACCTTGCAGCTTTGTTTCGGGGATACTACTCCTCATCAAGGCCTTCGTCGATGGAAACTGCACATTTAGGTTTAATATAACGCTTGCGGTTAGTGTCCTGATTATCAGTGGACTTATGATAGTATTAGCCTGGATAAAAGCACTTGAACTGATGAAAAATACTGAAGGTCTTTACAATTCTTATAAAAACCATAGATTCCGGGAATATGACTGAAGACCTCTTCTGTGCCTAAATACTACAAGCCTCTGATATAACCTTAATCGGATGCCTTACGATGCAATCACTTAGATGCTCGATTTGCATTTTGCAGGCGGCGCATTCGGTTAAGACGTTTTTAGTAGGTGATTTTTCCAGTGCCTCTTTTAATCTCGCGGATATCTGTGAGGAAAGTTCGTAGTTTTTCTTTTGCATTCCAAACGTTCCGGCCAGACCGCAGCAGCCGGCCTTCAGGTCGGTGACTTTGACGCCGCAAAGCTCCTGCAGGAGCTTGATGCTTGCCATTCCATCGCTGACCGCGAGCAAGTGGCACGGCATATGATAAACATACTCATCCGCGTGTTTAGCCCCCAGGTTTACCTGGGGGTTTTTCAACTTGTTCTTATTGTAAAGGTCGAGCAGATAATTCATCAACTCGAAGCTGTTTTCCGAGACAAGTTTGGCATCCTCACCCTTTACAAAATGTCGCAGCTCCTGCTTCAGACACAGCGCGGCGCTCGGCTCGGAACAGATGATTTTATAGCCGTCGCGGATGGCCTGGGCCAGGTGCCTAACGTTGTATGCCAGGTCTTTTCTCGCTTTGCCGGTATCACCGTATACTATCGCCGGCAGCGGTGCGGGAAGCTGCTTCGGCAAGATGACCTTGATATTATTATGCCGCAGCACATCGAGCACGGCAAAGCCCAGCTCGTGGTCGTTATAATTCGCATACGTATCGACAAAATAGGCGACCTTATCGACCGGTTTAGCTATCGGCTCGCACGAAGCAAGATACTTTCGGCCGGCCTTCAGAAATGAGCCCCGCTTGAACCCTGGCATTTTTCTTTGCTTATCGAAGCCGGCAACTTTCTCCAGCAGCAGCCCGAACACCGGCAGCCGCATCACAAGATTCGAGATGGGCGAGAACATACTGCCGAGCAAGCTCATATATCGATTTTGACTTAGCAACTTCTCAGTACGACGGAGGCCTTTCCGTTTAACGTACCGGGCCCTGGCCGTCATCATTAGCTTGGAAATATCGACGCCGGAGGGACATTGCAGCATGCAGGCCTTACAGTTCACGCATAGATCGAGAAATTTCCTGAACTCGGGCGACTCGAAATCCTTGTCCTCCAACTGTCCCGTTGCCCAGTAGCCCAGCAGATTCGCTTTCGCCCGCGAGCTGCCCAATTCCTCGCCAAGCGCCCGGAATACCGGACACATCCGCAAACCGGGTTCCCGGCTGAGGCAGAGCCCGCAACCATAGCACTGCTCAATTTCCAAGGCAAGCTCATTTTCCTCGAAGAGCAAATCCGTCTTCATTCTCTCCGGCAGCGGTTTACGAGCTCTTCTTAGATTTTTGACCATCACATCCGGGTCGCTGTTGATTATCTTGCCCGGGTTCATAAGGCCATCGGGATCGAAGATGTTCTTGATTCTGCAGAGCAACTCATAATATTCGTCGCCGTATTGTTTCCGGATGAACGCCGCTCTGACCAGACCATCGGCATGCTCGCCGCTGATCGAACCACCCAATGACCATGCGAGCGAGAAAACATCATCTGCGATCGCCCGCATCTTCTCGACGTCTTCCGGTTCGCTCAAATCGAGTAAAGGCCGTGAATGTAGCTCGCCGTCGCCAGCGTGACCAAAGAATGTGATGATGATATCATACCGCCGCCCAATCTCCAACAATCCCGCTATATATTCCCCAAGTCGAAGATAATCGACAGAGACATCTTCCATGAATTCCGCCGGGTGTTTTCTGCTCCTTTTTCTGTAAAGCAGCGGCCCGGCGTCCTTCCTGGACTTCCATAAGCGTTTCTGCTGATCCGGATCCAGAACAATACTCCGTCCGCTCGCTATCCGCCCTACGGCCGAATCGGTCCGTTCTATATTCTTTTTCACCTGCTCCTGTGTCTGGCCGACATGCTCAACCAAAAGAACCGCGGCTGCGTTTTCCGGCAGGAGGTCACGATATCCCGGCAGCGCCTTTCTCGCTAAATCTATAAGATTACTGTCCATCAGCTCACAGGTCGAGACGCCGCTGTCAACAATCGTCGGCACCGCCCGGGCCATTTGCTCAAGAGATCCAAACTCAAGCTGCAGCAGTCCTTTTGATGCAGGAACCGGAACGGTCCTTAGCGTAATCTTCGTAAAAATCGCCAGCGTCCCTTCCGAGCTTGTCATAAGCCGGGCCATATCAATCCGTCCATCGTGACATACGCCCGCAATGTTATATCCGCTTCGATTACGCTTTGTTTGCGGTAATGCCTTATTGATAACCGCCTGGTTTTCAGAGAGGACAGACAAACACTCTTTTGCGATCGAGGCAACTCCGTCGTCTATCACCTGATCCGGGTCAACATCGTTTTTGAG
>DQCG01000467.1:0-8908 GCA_003533825.1 Phycisphaerales bacterium | reverse complement strand
GCACCCCCCTATTACCGCGCGGTTGGCGCTCGAAGGGTCGGGTCCGATTTTCCTGCCGAACTGGGCCAGATAGTTATTCACGTCGTCCAGGACTACCCCGGGCTCACAAGTAACCACCCGGCCATTATCCTCTGCGCCAATGATTTTGTTCATATACCGTGTCATATCGAAGACGATACCGCCGGACAAAGACTCGCCGGCCAGGCCGCTGCCGGCTCCGCGTGCGACAACAGGAATCGCTTCGGCGGCGGCATACCCGACCACGGCGGCCACGTCACCGGCGTCACGAGGTGCTACAATACATTGAGGCACTATCCTGTAAATGCTCGCATCGGTACTGTAAGCGGCTCTGTGCAGTATATCGGCGTAAATATCTCCTTGCACAACGCTGGCCAAATCAGTCGCAATTTGCTCCGGTTCCTTATTCATTGCTTCTTCCGTATATTTCACAGATCTTGTTCAAAATCACGAGGCAGGAACTGGGCCTGGGACATAGTTCCGCTCATACGCAGGACGGCGAGGTCGTCATCACTGACCTGGCCTTTGATGAAGTGTTGAACGATTGGATGGGGATGATTACGAATAAAGTCTGCGTCGCCGTCGGCAATAATCTTGCCTTTATGTAACATAATGATTCGGTCCGCGACTTTATAGGCGCTCGTCATATCGTGCGTGACAACAACCGATGTAACGTTTAGCTCTCTTTGCAGCTTCAGAATCAACTCGTTGATTACATCCGACCGGATCGGATCCAGTCCGGTGGTCGGCTCATCATACAAAATCACCTCCGGATTGAGCGCGATCGCCCTGGCCAACGCCACTCTCTTGCGCTGTCCCCCGGAGAGATTCGCCGGATAATAGTTCTGGAATCCATCAAGTCCCACCATGGCCAGTTTGGACTTCACAAGCTCCCCGACCTGATTCCAGTCAGGTATTTCACAATGCTGCCTTATGGGGAATGTGATGTTTTCCGTAACACTCAGGCTGTCAAAAAGCGCTCCTCCCTGGAAAAGAAAACCGTAATGTGTACGTATCTGATTTAACTGCCCCTCATTCAGATTGTCGATTCGCTGGCCCTTGAAGTAAACCTCGCCGGAAGTCGGCCTTAACAGGAGAATCAAATGTTTTATTAAGACCGTCTTACCGCATCCGCTCGGCCCGATAACAACGGTTGTCTTGCCCTTCTCTATAGCCAGAGAGATATTCTCCAGAACAATCTTGGCACTGAACTTCTTGATTACGTTTTTCAGGACAATTATGCCGTCGCCGTTTTTGGTATTCGTGTTTTTTCCCTTGTTTTGCTGCTTCACATTGAGCTTTCTTTTATCATCAAACCAGACTTTTAATCTGCCAAAACGTATTGTAAATAGCCTTGAAAATAACCGCCAGTGCAAAATCCAGCGCCAAAATGGAAATAAAACTGGCCACAAACGCTTCTGTGCACGCCTGTCCGACGCCGTGCGCCCCTTCTTTGCACGTAAATCCCTTGTAACAACTAATCACCGCAATGGCCACACCGAAGAACAAGCCTTTTATAATACCGATCGAGACATCCCACAATTCCACGCCGGACGCACTAAAATCCCAGTAGGCCCGGCTGTTAATCCCCAACTGAACAACGCTCACGAAATACCCTCCGATAATACCCATCAAATCAGCGTATATAATCAGAACCGGCGTAAGCAGCAGACACGCCAGTACCCGCGGTGCAGCCAGATATCGTACCGGGTCCGTACCCATACTCCTGACCGCATCAATCTGTTCGGTCACATTCATCGTTCCCAGTTCAGCGGTCAGTGCCCCCCCGATCCGCCCGGCTAACATAACAGCCGCCAGTACCGGCCCTAATTCCTTCACTACTGAAATATTAATCAAAACACCCAGGTGCTCTTCCAGCCCCATACCCGCAAGCTGGTCATACGCCTGAACCGCCAATGTCATTCCCACAAAAGCACCGGTTATCATAACAACCGGAACACTGCGAACACCGATGATATTCATTTGCGTCCATATCAACGGATACGTGCATGGGCTGATACTACTCCGGAAGGACGCAATCATCGACTGCCAGGCAAATCGAGCGAACCGTCCCATATTGTTTACCCCCTCTATTGTTTTTGCTCCCACCGTTCCAATAATCATATTTTACTCCTACATGTAAAACTCAGGATGAGTTCCAAAACCTCTCTTCAATAGTAAATTCTCTACAATCAGTAGTCAATCATCAATTATCAGTTGAAAAAGCTCTTCGGCCCGCCGTTTTGAATCCCCTGACCGACAATAATGCCTAAAAAAATAGTATTTCTCATAAAACGACTACCCGGATATGTCGATAATTTTCAAACGGAACGAGGACCGTACGGTTATAGGACATTATGAGCTGCCATTAAGATTACATTGGCAGGTACCTAGCTTATTGGATTGGATGATGCCGGCAAATGTCCGAAGAAGACCGGGTAAATAGGTATGTATATAAAAAGAACAATTAAAAAGGCTATCTTAGCGGTTATATTCATCGCATTTGTTGCCGGTGTTTTTTGGCTGTCACATGAGAAAATCACAAAAGATTTAACTCACTGTGCTCTTATAACCAGTATGGCTGCAGTTGGTCTTATATTTATTTATAACAGATACTTTTACAGTATTATTGCGCGATCTAAATCCGTAAATAACGCTGATCTTGAAGCCGTAGATCTCCGCATACGCCGCAAACTGCTTGAAGAAAGTGCATGCCACAAACGTCTCGAAGAAAAGGTTCGGAAGCTTAACGCAGAATTATCCGGCGCCAAGTTAAAACTCGAAGCGGAAATTGCAAATCGCCCCCTGGACCAGAGGCAATTACAACAACGCCTTAAACATCTCAATTGTTTATATGGGCTGTCAAAAATTGTTAATCGTCAGGAAATTTCATTAGAGCAAATATTTCAGGAAACTGTCTATCTGATTCGTGATGCATATAAGTATCCTAACACCATGTGCGTAAGAATCAATTTTGATGGAATACAATATAAGACAGATAACTTCGAAAAAAGTGAATTGGGCCGGAAAACCCAAATCAAAGCACATGGAGAGAATGTGGGTACTCTGGAGGTTTATCACCTTGGGGAAAAGGTGGAAAACGGTGAAGAGACATTCCTCAAAGAAGAAGATGATTTATTAAATGCAGTAGCCGAATGGCTGGGCAGCATTGCAGAACGCAAGAAGGCAGAAGAGAAAATACATTTATTTCGAAATTTAATAGAACGATCAAATGACTGCATTTTTGCGGTAGAGCCTAAATGGGGCCGCTTTTTGGACGTCAACAACAGAGCCTGCGATAGCCTTGGATACACACGAAAAGAATTACTTAACATGATGACTATCAAGGATATAGAAGTATCTATTCCGGATGATTCTTCCTGGCAGAAGCAAATAGAACAACTCAAGCTCAAGAACGACATTGTCAATCAAGGCAAATACAGGCGCAAGGATGGAACGACTTTTTTCGTCGAGACAAGCCTGAAACTTGTACCCCAGGAGAAACAAGACTACATAATTGCTATCGCACGAGACATCACAGAACGCAAGCGGTCGGAAGCCAAACTCAAGATGGCCCAGGAAAAGCTGCTCGAGACGGCACGAGAGGTCGGTATGGCCGAGGTGGCAACCGGCGTGCTGCACAATGTGGGTAATGTCCTCAACAGTGTCAGCGTCACTGCTGAGTCAATTCAGAAGAGGATCCGCAATTCCAAAATCTCTTATCTTGCCGACGCAGTAGAGCTGCTCGAAGAGCACTCAGATGAACTGAGCGCATTCCTGACAAGCGAGGAGCGAGGCAAAAAAATACCCGCCTTTCTGGCTAACCTGTCCAAAGAACTGTTCGAAGAACAAGAACGCTGCCTCGAAGCGCTGGAGGCACTGACCAAACACGTTCAGCACGTAGGCGATATTATACAGCTTCAACAATCGCATAGTAAAACGAAAGGTCTGATCGAACCGACTTCCATCGCGGAGCTTGTGGAAGACAGCATCCAAATAAACGCCGAGACAATAACGCGAAACAAAGTAGAAGTGAAACGCAAAATCAAGAATCTGCCGACAATGCTCATCGACAAACATAAGGTTATGCAGATTTTAACAAACCTGATCAGCAACGCAGTATATGCCCTGTCCAAAACCGACCGAAACGACAGGATTCTTAATATATGTGTGAAAGAGTCAAAGGCCGGGCATATCCGGATCGATGTGAGCGATAACGGCATCGGAATCCCCAAAGAGAACTTAACCCGGATCTTTGAGCACGGCTTCACAACCAAGAAAACAGGACATGGATTCGGGCTGCACAGCACCGCTCTGGCAGCGAATGAATTAAACGGATTAATAACAGCTCATAGTGAAGGTTCCGGCAAGGGCGCCGTATTCACTGTTGAATTACCTTTTGAAATACAGGAGACTGCAAAATGAGTGATGTGGAAAAAGAGATGACACACCGTATTCTGATAATTGACGACAATCCCAGCATTCACAAGGATTTCCAAACAATTCTCGTGGAAGAGGAAGAAAGTACGAATTTAAGCGCGCTTCGGACCGAGGTTTTCGGCGGCAACAACAGGAAATCCGTACCCAAAAGCATGTATGAACTCGACTTCGCGTCTCAGGGGCAAGAGGGATGTGAGAAGATCAGGCAGGCTTGCGCCGAAAATCGTCCATACGAATTGACTTTTGTCGATATGCGCATGCCGCCCGGCTGGGACGGTCTCAAAACAATAGAACATATCTGGGAGATTGACCCCAGGATTCAGGTTGTCATCTGCACGGCCTATTCAGATTATTCCTGGGGAGAGATAACCGAACGGCTCGGGAAATCCGAAAACCTCCTGATTCTAAAAAAACCCTTCGACAGTGCCGAGGTAGCCCAACTCGCCAGCTCACTGACAGAAAAATGGATCCTGGCCAGACAAGCATCACTGAAAACCGAACAATTAGAGCAAATGGTGAAAGAACGAACAGATGAGCTGACACAAACCAATGAGCAACTCAAACAGGAGATAGTGGAGCGACAGCAGGCTGAACAGAGGCAGGCCGAACTGATTAAAGAAGTAGATAAAATCAATAACGAGCTGAAAGATTTCGCATCCATCGTTTCGCACGATTTGAAGGCGCCGCTGCGAGGGATTAAAAGCCTTGCCAGTTGGATATTAGACGACTATTCGGATAAGCTTGACGAGCGGGCCAACGAGCAAATGAACCTGCTGTTAGGTCGGGTAGAGCGGATGTACAATCTCATTGACGGCGTCCTCCAATATTCGAGAGCCGGACGTATGGACGAAAAATCCGTTCAGGTGAATCTTGATGACTTTATCCCGGAAATGATTGATATGCTCGTTCCGCCGGAAAACATTACAATTACAGTTGACAGCACAATGCCTGTTATTGAGTGTGCGGAAACTCACATCATGCAACTTTTTCAGAATCTGCTGAGCAACGCCATAAAATATATGGACAAGCCACAGGGCCGGATAAACGTCGGCTGTGTCGAAGAGGATGGATTCTGGAAATTCAGTATCGCCGACAACGGGCCCGGCATTGAAGAAAAGCACTTCGAGAAAATCTTCAAAATGTTCCAGGCACTTTTGGTCAGTAAAGAGTTCGAAGGCACAGGTGTCGGACTGACAATCGCAAAGAAAATCGTGGAGTTATATGGCGGCAATATATGGGTGGAATCAAAAATTGGCGAAGGAAGTACGTTCTACTTTACATTACCGAAGCAAGAAATGGGGGTAATTGATGCAAAACTCGAAGCCAATATTGCTCATTGAAGACGATGACGTTGATGTGATGACGGTAAAACGCGCACTCAGGGACCTGAAGCTCACTAACCAACTGGTTCCCATAGGTGATGGCGAAGAAGCAATCGAGTATCTGAGAAATGAGAGTGCTGCAAAGCCATGTCTGGTCCTGTTGGATTTGAACATGCCGAAGATGGACGGCGCCGAATTTCTCAAAATCGTAAAAGCAGACAAGGCATTAAAAAAGATACCCGTCGTAATACTCACCACGTCCAACTCAGACCGGGATGTGATCGAAAGCTTCGAGCTCGGTGCTGCCGGTTATATGGTCAAATCTGTTGACTATGAAAAGTTTGTGGAAACAATCAGGGCGATTGACCTCTACTGGACTGTAAGTAAACTGCCCTCGAATGGAGAATAATATTATGGAAAATACGAGATACAAGATTCTGCTCATCGAAGACGACCAGCTCGATCAGATGGCTTTTAAGCGTTTTGTGGAAAACAACGCCATACCGTATGATTGTACGATATCCGGCTCGGTTTCGCAGGCAAAACAGGTATTGAACTCGGATCAGTTCGATATCATTATCACCGACCACTCACTTGGAGACGGGACGGCACTTGAGATTCTGGAGGCGGCCAAGAACACGCCCGTGATTGTTGTCACAGGAGCCGGCGACGAGGAGACGGCAGTCAAAGCTTGGAAAGCCGGCGCTTACGACTACCTGGTTAAAGATCTCGGCCAGAATTATCTCAAAGCGATTCCGATAACCGTCGAGAATGCCATCAGACACAACATGGTGGAAAAGAAACTCCAACTGCTCTCTGGTGCCGTTATGAGCACCGACGACAGCATCTACATTACCGACATGCAGGGCAAAATTGTCTACGTCAACAAAGCATTCTGTAAAACGTACGGCTATAAAGAGGAGGAAATTGTCGGACAAAACGGCAATCTGCTCTGGATAGGAAAACATCAAAGCCGCAATACAAGAAGCGTTTTCCAAACCAAGGCCGTCGGGAGCGGCTGGGAAGTCGGATTTTATCATCGACGAAAAGACGACAGCGTCTTTCCGGTTTCACTTTCGAGGTCCAATATCAAGGGCACAAATGGACGCGATGTGGCGATCGTCGGAGTGGCTCGCGATATTACCGAACGCATACTCAGGGAAGATGAGCTCAGAACTGAGAGTCTGAAATTTAAGGAAAAAAATCAGTTACAAAACGAAATGGCGATTCTGGTCACGGAAACACTGCAAAAACTGCTGGAAGACGGCAATATCGAGACTGCCAAAAAAGTGGCTGGTGACTACCTTGATATTGCGAAAATTGATACCGATAAGATGGAGTTGAACAAACAAAAGTTTAATTTTACTTCACTGGCCTCACAGGCCGTAGAGGCCTTCCTCCCGTTCGCGGCTGAAAAGAACATCGATCTGAAAAAACTTACGCCCGACTCCGAACTTGTTGTCAACGCCGATTATGACAGGATGGCACAGGTGCTAATCAATCTTCTCAGCAGAGCGATTAAAATTTCTCCTGTCAACGGTCATGTCGGCGTGCGAGTCAAAGACGCCGGCAACGAGCTAACAGCAGAAATACAGGATGAAGGCCAGCCTCTCGAACGTAACGAGATACACAACATTATCAATTGCCCTGATTTGATTAAAGAACAATTCCCTGCCGGCCAGGAAGATCTCATTCTCGGCCTGCGGATAGCCAAAGAATTCATTGAAATGCACGGCGGTCATATATGGGCTGAAAGCTCAGAGTCCAAACAAAACATTTTCTGCTTTACGGTGCCAAAGTCCGGCGTCCGACAGGAGGACAATATGCAAGTGTCCTCCGCAGATGCAATCTAACACTTCCCGGCAGATATGTAAGAGCAGTAAGGCAGACATGGGGAAGAGGGTCGGCAACTCACTGCGCATATGAATATAACTTATAGATATTAAGGATAAAGAGGAAATACTCGGACTCTCGGGCCTCTGTGCATAAAGGTAGCCAGGCATGAAAATAAGACAAAAACTGATTTTAGGATTTGTAGGAATTGCATCGCTGGTGGGAATCGTAGGAATTATGTGCGTTAATACAAGCCAGAGAGCATTACAAAAATCCATCGGAGAAAGTTCAGTTGCCCTGGCTGTCGAAACGATGGATAAGATTGACAGACATATTTACCATACAATCGAAGAATTTCAAGCCTATTGCAGCGATTTAATATTGCAGGAGATTGTTGCGAAATCAAATCGAGAATTTCAAAACATAGAGAACCCTCAGGAATATATCGACAAAAAAGACTATGAATGGATTGCTGCAAAGAAAGGAACGGCGATACCTTTACTGCAGGAATTAATGAACAACAGACTGTCAAAGGAACTCAGAGAAAGAATAGGATTCCATAAAAAAAATACGGATATAAAGTTTTCGGCGAAGTCTTTGTGACAAACAAGTACGGAGCAACTGTTGCTTTAACGGAGAAAACCTCCGACTACAGACAGGATGACGAACAATGGTGGAAAGACGCAAAAGAAGACGGTTTATGTGTATGTGATGTTGAATACGATGAAAGTTCAGGGGTCCATTCTACGACTATTGCTATAAGAAGCGATGACGAAGATGGGAATTTTGCCGGAGTTATAAAGGTCGTTTTGAATATCGAAGAAACAATTGACATAATCAAACAGACAAGAGAAGTTACAAGATACAACAACGCACAGTTTAAGCTGCTAAACAAGAACGGCAAGATGATTTTTGACGGATCGGGAAAGTTTAGATTTTTCGAAGATGTATCCGATGGAAAACTTTTCAAGGAAATTGCAGGTGACAGAGGATACTTACTCAAGAAAACAGAGGATCTGCAGGAGGGAAGAGAAGAATTATTAGTATTCGCACGCTCACAAGGTCATAATGATTATGAAGGACTGGGCTGGATTTTAACAATCGAGTACCAAACGGCGGAATTATTTGCTCCTGTTGCTAAATTAAGAAATATCATACTATGTACCTCACTGGTGTTGACAATATTGGCTGTTATACCCGGTATTCTTATCTCCAATTATATCTCAAAGCCCCTTTCAAAACTCGAAGCCGCCATGGACAAAATCGGCAAAGGGGACATGGGTATAAAGGTCGAT
>DQCG01000357.1:11910-26075 GCA_003533825.1 Phycisphaerales bacterium | reverse complement strand
CATGTGGATACTGACCGATTTGAGTGTGGGCATACGGTACGGCGGCAGTTCCATGACGAACGGGATGGTCTCGCCCTTAAAAAATGTCAGGCGCAGGACTTTAATCAGGATAATCGCCAGGACGATGCCGATGAAATAGATAAGCCACATCATCGGCCCGTGCCAGTTCTCGGGGAAAAATGCGGGGATGACCAGCGCGTAAATCGTCAGTTTCGCACCGCAGCTCATCAGCGGAATGACCATGATTGTTGTCAGCCGGCTGCGCCTGTTTTCGAGGATTCTCGTGGCCATGATGGCCGGCACGGAGCACCCGAAGCCGATGAGCATCGGGATGAAACTTTTGCCGTGCAGGCCGATTTTGTGCATGATGCGGTCCATGATAAACGCCGCCCGGGCCATGTAACCGCTGTCTTCGAGCATGGCGATGGACAGGAACAGCAGCAGGATATTGGGCAGGAATACAATCACCCCCCCTACTCCGCCTATGACGCCATCCACTAAAAGAGAGCTTAGCCAGCTTTCGCTCCCGACGGGCCATAGTCCGGCGACGGCACGTCCGGCCCACTCGAAGAATACTTCGAGCCAGCCCATCGGATATGCCCCGATCTTGAATGTCAGCAGAAAGACCAGGTACATCAGGATCAGAAAGATCGGCAGGCCAAGCAGGCGATTTGTGACGACCGCGTCGATCATGTCGCTGTAACTGTGACGCAACTCGACAGTGGTTCTAATCGTTTCCTGGCAGGCGCCCGAGATGAACCCGTACCGGCGGTCGGCCATTATTACTTCCGGGGCATCGCCGAATATACTCTTGAGATGCTCGATGCTTGCGGTGACAGTATCGAGCACGTCCCGGCTCCGGAACTTAACCGTAATGTCGTCGTCCTGCTCCAGCAGTTTGACCGCCGTCCATCTTGAGCCGTACTTTTCCGCCAGTTCATGTTCCTTGTCGGTAATAATTTCGTCGATTTTTGCCAGCTCGTGCTCGATTTCTTCGCCATAAGTAACCTTATGCGTGCGCTGCCACCTGCCCTGCTGAACTGTTTTGACAATCGCATCCAGCAGCTCTCTTTTGCCTTTGCCTTTATTGCCGATGGTCGGGATAATCGGCGCTTCAAGCAGCCGGGAGAGCTGCTCAATATCGAACAGCAGGCCCTTCTGCTCGGCGACGTCGCTCATATTGAACACCAGGACCAGGGGAACGTTCATCTCAATAAGCTGCGTCGCAAGATACAGATTCCGCTCGATACCGGATGCATCGATGATGTCGACAACGACGTCCGGCTGCTCATCGATGATGAAGTTGCGGGTAACAAGCTCTTCGATTGAATAAGCGGTAAGGCTGTACGTTCCCGGCAGGTCCACAAAAATCATCTCGTACCCGTCGTATTTGCAGACGCCCTCCTTTTTCTCTACCGTCACGCCGGGATAATTACCCACGTGCTGGCGAGCGCCGGTTAACTGGTTGAATATCGTGGTTTTTCCGCTATTTGGATTTCCGGCCAGGGCGACCGTTATCTTTTTCATAATCGCAGCTACTTACCATAATCTTATCGGCCATCCCCCTGCCGAGCATCATCCTTGAGCCTTTGGCACTGATTACAAACGGCCCGGGATGGCCATTGTTTACGACGGTTATTTCCACATTGGAAACGAGTCCCATTGCGGCGAGCCGGTTATTCAAACCGCGTCCGGCTTCGATTCCGGCTAATTTCACCGTCTCGCCGGATTGAATCGTGGACAGAGGTTTTACTTTTTTCTGCTCCATTTTTTCCTGTCTTGCTTACCTGAACTTTTTGACATCTGTTTTTTACAGAAATTTTGGAATTGGTTCGCCATGTCGTAGCCATTTTTGCTGCTGTGGCTGACAAATTCGATAAAACATAACAGCTTTGCAATGATTCCCGATCCCAGCGCGTGCTCGGCTTTGCAGGCGGCCTGCTGTGCTACATCCGGCTCGACGCCAAGGACGTCGATGAAAAAGACTTGCAGAATTTTGTGCTTTTTTGCGATCTCCGCCGCAGTGGCCCGGCCTGTATCGGTAAGCGTCACATAGTCGTACGGCTTGTAATTGGCAAGACCCTTTTGCTTTAAGACCCGCAACGCCCCGGTTACTGAGGCTCTGGACACATCGAGTGATTTCGCTATGTCCTTGCTGCGGGCGATGTTAGACTCGCTGGAAAGGTTAAATATCGCTTCGAGATAGTCTTCCAAAGATGCACTTAAATTATCACTTTTTGATGTTGCCATCGCTATTTTTTCCGTATAATCTTCGTTTAGCCTAATATAGTTAGTCTTGCCTAACTTTGTCAAGGCTTTTTTAAAATTTGTGAAATTTATATAGGTCTAACTGCAAAATTCTCAATCTTTACAGTATAAAAAAATTGTTTTATAATGTGTTTTATATTAAGATAGTCTTGTTTGTACGGGGCGTGGCGCAGTTTGGTAGCGCGCATGACTGGGGGTCATGAGGTCGCTGGTTCAAGTCCAGTCGCCCCGATTTGCCTGAGATGGCTGTATAAATCACATGTGCATTTTTCTATTGCACTTGAGCTAATCGAAATAGTTTTTAAGACAGGAGGAGCCATCAGACTTCATTTGATATCGTTTTCAGGGGAATTAAAATGTCGCTCTTAAACAAAAAGTCTCTTTCATCAATTTGTACAAAAACAGGTAAGTTTCCTGCTCGCAGGCGTAAAAGTCGCTGGATGATCTGGATTTTTCCACTCACCGGATTTTTTGCGCTAATATGGTTTCTGGTGCGTGTATTGCCGAAACCTTCACGGGCTACGTATCCCTGTCAGCGGGTGGCATTTCCTCTGGCTTCGGGTTTTGTAATCTGGCTTTTGGGGCTTGCCGGTTCGGTAGGCGCCCTGCGTAAAGCCAAACACTGCCATACACAAGCACGTTATGTGCTCTATGCAGTATTTGTCGCCGTGAGTGTCGGCTGTGTGTGGCTGACTATAAGCTCGACGGAAGAAAAGGTGGCTCTGGCTGCCTTGCATACGGTTAATGATCCGATCGGGGTAGCTCAGGGCGTGCATCCGGGGCGGGTCGTATGGATACGTGATCCGAACGCCACGGATTGGGCCGGCTATTCTTCGCCCGAGCATTGGTACGACGATAATCATACGGAACAGGCGGTGGTGGACAAGATGATTTCGCGAGCGATTCGCGGCTTGGGCGGCGTAGGTTCGGATGCGGTGGCGTGGGATGCGATTTTTCGGAATTTCAACGTCCGCCGGGGCAAAGGCGACGTCGGATACGTTGCTGGCGAGAAGATTGCCATCAAGATAAACAATACTATGTGTTACAACGCGAACACCAGCACATTCGAACAGCGGTCGAACAATAAAAACAGGATTGACAACTCGCCGCAGATGACTATCTCGCTTCTGGGTCAGTTGGTGGACGTGGTAGGAGTGGAACAGGCGGATATTACTATCGGCGACCCGGGCCGAATAACGCCGAACTTTTATTACAACATCGTCCATCCGGTATTCCCGGACGTCTGCTATATGGCCAGCTACGGCGGTCGCGGACGAACTCAATCGACATTTTCCGACGTTGAGTTTTACTGGAGCACGCCCTCTGCGAACGGCACAAGGCAGGACTATATACCTCGCTCGTTCGCCGAGGCGGACTACTTCATCAACTTTGCCATTCTCAAGAGCCATAGCAGCGGCGGAATAACAGTGTGCGGCAAGAATCATTACGGCTCGCTGATAAGGAATCCGGACCGCTCCCTCCGAGGACAAAAGTATAACTATTACGACATGCACAACAGCCTGCCGTCAAACCGAAGAGGCATGGGATATTACCGTGCTCTCGTGGATTTGATGGGGCACCCCGAACTGGGAGGCAAGACTGTTCTCTATCTTGTCGATGGTCTTTTCGCCGGGCAGAACTGGGATTCACGGCCGGTTAAGTGGAACATGGATCCGTTTTACGGCGATTGGCCCTCAAGCGTGTTCGTTTCTCAGGACCCGGTGGCTATCGATTCGGTCTGCTGCGATTTTCTCCAGACCGAGTGGAATGATTATCCGCATCTCGACGGCGCCGACGATTATCTGCACGAGGCGGCGCTGGCCGACAATCCACCATCGGGGACATTTTATGACCCAAACAATGACGGCGTTGGGCTTGCCAGTCTGGGGGTACACGAGCATTGGAATGATTCGTTGTTGAAGCAATACTCCCGCAATCTGGGCACCGGCGACGGCATTGAATTGACTTCACCCGTGCCGGCGGACTTTAACGGCGACGGCATGGTGGATCGCGAAGATTTAATGACATTAATGGATCAGTGGATGCAGACTTCGGGACAACTTTCTGCCGATATTGCTCCGGGTCCGGCCGGCGATGGAATTGTCGATATAGAAGATTTAGTCCTGTTTGTGGATTACTGGACGAGGTAGTTTCAAGTGCTATTTGTGGTGGTTTTTTGTTTTGCTGAATAACGCGTAGCCCAATACGGCCAGCAATACAACCGCCGAGGCGTATTTCACTGCGTCCGGCAGCATCCAGTGCGGGTGGATGGCAATATCAATATCCGCGCTGGTAGCCAGCAAATCGAGCAGAATACCGCCCAGTAGAGCGCAGCCAGCGACAGTGGCCAGATAAATTATTGCAGTGGTCCTTCCCAGTGTTTTCCAGATGGTTATAAACGAGGCGGCGTTTGTCGCCGGGCCCGTCATGAGGAAGACCAGTGCCGCACCGGGCGTCAGGCCCTTCAATATTAATGCCGCCGCCACCGGCACCGAGGCCGTGGCGCACACATAAACCGGTATTCCAAGAAACATCATTACGACCATTGCGAAAATACCGGTGCCGAGTTTTTCCGCAAAGTAACCGTCAGGCACCAGGGCGGAAATAAAGGCCGCTATACCCAGGCCTAACAGCATCGCCTTACCGATGTCCCGCGGCAGCGTCATAAAGCCGTATTTCAATCCTCTTACAACCTTGCCGTTTTTCTCGCCGCTGCAGCATTCGTCCGTACATTTTTCCGGCGGGCTTTTCCGAGCCTTTCCGCCCTGCTCGAACACGTCAACCAGAGTGCCGCCGACAAGACCGGTTATGAGTGCCGCCACCGGCCTGAAAACGGCATAGACAGGGCCCAGCAGGCTTAATGTCACAAAGATGCTGTCAACGCCGGTCTGAGGCGTTGAAAGAAGAAATGCTATCGTGGAACCTTTGCTCGCTCCGTGTTTGTGCAGCGACATCGAGACCGGAATGACACCGCACGAACACAAGGGTAGCGGAACTCCGAAAATCGATGCCTTCAGCAGAGGCCATAGCCCCCCGCCGCCCAGATGTTTTTCCACAAGCTGCTGTGAGACCAGCACTGAAAGTATGCCGGCGATAAAAAAGCCGAACAGCAGGTATGGCGACATCTCGGCTATGGTGTCCCAGAAATCCGTAATTATTAATTTAACAAAATCAACCATTTTCTATCTCCTGCTCAACGAATAACCACTGTTTCCGAGCCGGAGTTAATTCTTTATCGTTTCAGTTCGGCATACATTACCCTGCAAATCTATTGTCACATCTTCGAAGGCCATTTCAATGTTGCTTTTGGCGATAGCTTCTCTTGCAATATGAACCAGGCCGGAACAGCAAGGCACTTCCATATGAATTACGGTTAAACTGTTGAGGATATTCGCCTGCAGTATTGTTGCCAGCTTCTCAATATAAAACTGCACATCGTCCAATTTGGGACAGCCTACGGCGATGCTGTGGTCCTTTAGAAACCGGTTGTGAAAATCGCCCATTGCGAACGGTACACAATCCGCTAACAACAGCAAATCGGAGTTTGCGAAATATGCGGCGTGAGGCGAAACCAGCTTCAACTGTACTGGCCACTGGCCAAGCCGGGAGGGAACTACTCCGGCGGGAGCTGTATCATCCGGCATAGCCTTTTTTCTCAGTTGTTTGGTCGCCATGCCGGGGCAGACAAAATCAGTCTGTACCTGCGAGTTTTCCTGCTTGGCCAGATATGCTTCGGTCGCTTCTTCGTCAAAAGCATCGGCCTCCCGCTTTTCGATAGTTATCGCATCCTGGGGACAGTGCCCGAGACATGCCCCAAGGCCGTCGCAATATATCTCACTTACAAGCCTGGCTTTGCCGTCAATTATCTTTATGGCGCCTTCGGCACAGGCGTTCACACACAAGCCGCAGCCGTTACATTTTTCCTCATCTATTTTCACAATGTTTCGCAAGGCCATATTAAATACCTCATTAAAGGTTATATAGTTTTCGATCGCCCTGAAGCTTTAAGCCTTAACAGGTGATCAATTGCCAGCAACGGGTGTTTTCTGGCCATTTTGGGGCCAGAATAACGCATCACTTCAGTAATTTGTTTTCGTTTGCCGGGTTTATAGCAGTGGATTTTACATTTCGAACAGGCTCCTTTATTTGCACCATACGGGCATTTATTCAGACGTTCTTTGACATAATCCAAAAGTTCTGTACATGCCGGACATAAAAGCTTCCTTGCTGTCCTATGATGAGCGCCGCAGAAAATCCGTATCATTATTCCTATTGTCTTTTTTTCCTTTTCCAATTTTTTCATTGTCATTTTTTGGGCAAAGGGTTTTGTCTTTATCATTCGCCTTTTAATTTTGCGGCCGTTCCGGCGATAATATTCTCGAATTCACTGATATTGTTTACAGGTTTTTTGCAGACGTAGTTCTCGCATAAATACGCGGTTGCTTTGCCTTCTATAGCAGTCTGGTTCTTTATAAATGGTACGGTGTTATAAAGATCTGAATCCGCCTTATCGGGCTCGTGCAGCAACACAACCGCGTTCGATAAAAAATTGTCGCGTATTAGCTTAAGCATCCGTTTTACATCCGGCGTATCAGCATTGCCGGCAATTATTATCTCCTGCGCCGGCCCCAGCATGAAATCTAATGCTCTCAGCATTGCGGACGAATTAGCAGGCGACCGTTCCAACTGCTGCGAGAAAGCTTCAAGAACTTTGCCGCCCAGCTCGGTGAAATGTTGATCCATAGTCAACCTGCCAAGTTTCAGTAAAACCAGTGCGGCGACAGAATTGCCGGATGGAATGGCTCCGTCGGAGCCTGGTTTTGTGCGGGCGATCAGTTTCTCGCCGTCCTTACCGGCCATAAAGAATCCACCCCTGTCAGTGTCGGCAAACAAGTCAATCATTTGGTTGCTGAGCGATTTGGCCTCGATGAGCCATTTCACATCAAATGTAGCCTCATACAAGTCCAGCATGCCCATCGTTGTAAAAGCATAGTCGTCGAGAAAAGCCTTCTCAACCACCCGGCCATCCCGGTAGTATCGCATAAGTCGGCCGTTCTTGTGCAGAGTACTCAATATGAATTCCGCCGAACGCCTGGCTGCTTCTATGTACTTTCCTTCATCCAGAACCGCCCCGCCACAAGCGAGTGACGATATCATCAGGCTGTTCCAGGCCGTAATGATTTTTTCATCTCGATGCGGCCTGGTTCTTATTTCCCGTTCCTGAAAGAGCCTGGTTCGGGCGGCTGTTAGAATATTCTCAATCTCAGCTCGGTCCTTTTGGAATTCCTTCTCCAGTTGATCCATCGAGGTTGTTATATTGAGAATCGTCTTGCCTTCTTCGAAATTACCTTCATTTGTCACGCCATAGTAAGCGTTGAACAGTCGGGCCTGTTCTTCGTCTAATACGGAAGTTGTTTGTTCGGGATCCCACAGGTAGAATATCCCCTCACTGCCTTCACTATCGGCATCCTCGGCGCTGTAGAAACCGCCGGCCGGATACGTCATATCACGCAAGACATAATCGAATATTTCCCTCGCGATTCGGGCATACTGTTCTTTTTTGGTAATCTGGTAAGCCTGGAGGTAAACTTTACTTAGCAGGGCCTGGTCGTAGAGCATCTTCTCGAAATGCGGCACGAGCCATTTAGCATCGGTCGAATACCGATGAAAGCCGCCGCCGATGTGGTCGTAGATACCGCCGGTGGCCATCGCATCAAGCGTCTTTTCAACCATTTCAAGGGCCTGATTATCAGCCGTTCTGTGCCAATAGCTTAAAAGCATCGACAGATTCGACGGTTGAGGAAATTTCGGAGCGTTACCGAAACCGGCGTTGACGGCGTCAAATGAATTCTGGAAACTTACGAAAGCACCATCCAGCATCTCAGGCGAAAGATTGCCTTTTTCAATTGGGCCAGACTGATTTTGCAGTAATTCGCTCATTTTAGCAGCCGAGCCAATAAGTTCCCGCCGTCTGTTCTTCCATGCGTCGGCGATGGAAAGAAGAAGCCGCTCGAAGCCCGGCCGGCCGTAGGCATCTCGCGGTGGAAAATAAGTGCCGCCATAAAAGGGCTTGCCTTCCGGCGTCAAAAAAACCGACAGAGGCCAACCCCCCGAGCCGGTCATCATCACGACGGCATTCATGTATATTTCGTCAACATCCGGCCGCTGTTCCCGGTCTACTTTTATGCTAACGAAATGCTCGTTCATGATTTCGGCAACCTGCTCATTTTCAAAGCTTTCACGCTCCATAACGTGACACCAGTGGCATGTGGAGTAGCCGATTGAAAGAAAAATGGGCTTGTCCTGTTTTTGAGCTATCTCGAAGGCTTCACTGCCCCATGATAGCCAATTAACGGGATTATGCACGTGCTGCAGCAGGTAAGGACTTGTTTGGTCGATAAGCCCGTTCGTATATTTGTGTACCAATATATTCGCCGGCATTTGCTTTTCTCCTTTTACAGCAAAGACTCCCATAACCAAAAGGCCCAACGTGATAATGATACACGAACATTCGTAACAGTGTTTTCGGGTCATATTGCTATACCGTATCATCTCCCGGGAATACGAAGGCTGAGCAATATCTTTTAGCGATTGATTCTCAGTAAAATGTACTCTACCTTATGGCCCGGTTTCAGCTTTCCTGCTTCGGTAACTTACAGCAGCCCGGCGAGCCTTTGACAAGGCCGCAGCCTTCGCACTTGACCTGGTCCGGCTTGCAACACAGCTCGCTGCCTTTGATTTGGCCGCAGTGGGTACAAATCGCCGCTGTTTCGGCATCTTTGGGAATGTTGCAGCAACCCGGTGAGCCTTTGACAAGGCTACAGCTTTCGCACTTGACCTGGTCTGGCTTGCAACACAACTCGCTGCCTTTAATATGGCCGCAGTCGGTACAGAGTTCAATACTCGACGCGTGAGCCGCGCCGGATTTGGCTCCGGCGTTATCCGACTTCTTGCAGCCATTGATGCCCAGAAAAACAACAATGACAGCCATCATTGCAACGATCATTAAATGTTTATTTCTAATGTTCATGATAAAACCTCTTTTCAAAATAATACAACCGACAATCTTTGACGCTCCCAATTCGAAGGCCCGGATTGTCAATATCTCCTGCTATTTATCGACGTTCAGAATTGCCTTTGCATGTTCCAGTGATACCACGCCTACGGCGGCAAATTTAATCTTCCCCTCAGGATCGATAAAGAAAGTCGTCGGTATCGAGGTTACACTGGCAAACGGTTCCGGCAGAGGGCCGCCAAGGGTGGCAATCGTATAGTTTATATTCTTTGATGCGGCGAAATTTTTCAAATGCTCGGATTCCTCGTTGGATATCGCCAGAATACCAAGCTTGTCTTCGGCAAGCATTTTTCTAAGCTCGATAAGATGAGGGATCTCCAGGTTGCACGCCGGGCACCACGTCGCCCAGAAAACGACGACTACGTTCCGGCCCCGATAATCGCTCAGCTTGTGCGTGTTGCCCTCGATATCCTCGACAACGAAATCCCCCGCATTCTTTCCGAACGATGATGTAAAGGCTTCGTCCCATGTCTTTTGCGGTTCGGCAATATGTTCGTGGCTTTTGCCGACAGCATTTTTCGGCTTTGTTAACCGATTTCCAACAGTCGCAAAAAACGCCACTGCCATCACTGCCGCAAGGCCAATAAAGATCCATAACGCCTTTGGTAGTTTTGTTTGGTTGCTCATTTTTAACTCCTTATGATTTATTGTCATTACTGCTGCCTGTTGTTAGTTCAATAAATCGCAATCCGCTTTTACTCTTAAATATTTTGGCACCTGAATAATTGCTTTAGCTACTAACTAATCACTGTTTCTCTTAATTCGAGTTCTACCAATTTGTTATGCATGTTTTCAATTAGTCTTTCAGCCACACATCATGTGTGACTGGAAGACCTTTCTCAGAGCTGTTAATGATGTTTTTGTAGCTTATTCAAATACGCTGCTCACCTTAATTTTACTTTTCAAACAAACCAATCATTTTATGTAGGACAGTTGATATTATATACGACTAAATAAGTCCTACTTGTTCGCATAAATCTACATTTACTGACAAAATTAATAAATCTCCCGATATTTCTCGGCAAATCTAACTTATGACAAGTTGTTCGCCGTTCTACTTCAACATTTCGGCCAGATCCTCGTCCACGTTGCCGACCGGTTTGATGTTATAATTCTCAACAAGAACATCGAGCACGTTTGGGCTGATAAACGCCGGGAGGCTCGGTCCGAGCCTAATGTTTTTGATGCCCAGATGCAGCAGGGTCAACAGTATCGCCACGGCCTTCTGTTCGTACCACGAAACTACGAGCGAGAGAGGTAGTTCGTTGACGCTGCAATCGAACGCCCCGGCGAGCGCCGTTGCGATCTTGATTGTCGAATAGCAGTCATTGCATTGGCCTGTATCAACCAGACGCGGAATACCGTCGATATCGCCGTAGTCGCGGGCGTTCAGTCGGTACTTGCCGCACGCCGCCGTCAGAATCACGCAATCATCCGGCACCTTCTCAGCAAGCTCGGTGAAGTAGTTTCGTCCGGGCTTGGCGCCGTCGCAGCCGCCGATGAAGAAGAAATGGCGAATCTTGCCAGCTTTTACCGCTTCAACAATTTTATCCGCCAGGCCAAGTACGGCCGTATGGTGGAATCCCGTACTCAGGGTGCCCTGCGGATTCTCAGGTAGCGCGGGCTGGGACAGGGCTTTCTCGATAACCTCGCTGAAGTCCCGGTTTTGGATGTGTTTGACCCCGGCGACACCGGCAATTCCGCAGGTGAACAATCGGTCTTTGTAGGAGTCTTTCGGAATCATCACGCAGTTTGTTGTCACCAGAATCGCTCCGCTGAACTCATCGAATTCCTTTTTCTGGTTCTGCCAGGCCGTGCCGTAGTTGCCCACGAGGTGCTTGAACTTCCTCAACTCCGGATAACCGTGAGCGGGAAGCATCTCACCGTGAGTATAAACGTTGATTCCCTTGCCTTCGGTCTGCACCAGCAACTCGTAAAGGTCGAGCAAATCGTGGCCCGTAACGACAATTCCCGGCCCGGCTTTTGTGCCGGTCGATACCGTCGCCGGTGTCGGATTGCCGAAAGTGAACGTGTGCGCCTTGTCGAGCATCTCCATAACGCGCAGATTCATCTCGCCGGCTTTCAGCACGAGTTCGATATGACGGTTCAGATCGAAGTCCACGTTCGTTAAAGTCGAGAACATCGCTTCGTGCATAAAGGCATCGACTTCTTCATCTTTTTGCCCCAGCTCCCGCGCATGATATGCATAAGCGGCGATGCCTTTTAGCCCGAACATAAGAGTATCCTGCAGGCTTTGAATATCCTCGTCCTTGCCGCAGACGCCCACTTTCGTACACCCGGTTCCGCCTGCTGTCTGTTCACATTGATAACAAAACATAATTCTCCTTTCAGTTTCAAATCAGTTAACGTTCTGGCTTTTTAGAAGTTGCCTTTTCCCTTATCTCAAACAGATCGCTTTTGCCTATTCGCGAATCATTGTCAGCAGCATTTTGAATTTTTCGCAGGCGTTGACGGCATGCGGCACATTAGCCGGCATAATGATAAGCTGGCCTTGCGAAAGTTCGTTGGTTTCGCCTGCTATTTTCACCCGGGCTCTGCCGTCAAGAACCTGGACGACCGCATCGTAAGGTGCCGTGTGCTCGCTCAGCTTTTGCCCCTCATCGAAAGCGAACAGGGTAATTGTCCCCGCAGATTTATCGAGCATGGTCTTGCTGACAATCGAATCCTTCGCGTATTTGATTAACTCGGCCACGTTTTGACCTTTGCCCAGGCAGTCGGGCAATACGCGGGACTTTTCCTTTTCGCCGGTCATTGCTTTCTCCTTTTTGTATTCCTGACATTATTCTTTTGGCTGCCCCGCAACAACTGGTCAAATGTAATCGCGGCCAGGCTTTTATCCATACTTTTTTGCAAATCGGCAAGCTTACTCCTCACCGGACAAGTTCTCCACTGGGAACAGCTATATTTACTCAGCACACATCGATTGATACTTATGGGGCCCTGGATTGCCTTTACTACCTCAAGCAAATTGATCTTTGACGGCTCTCTCGCCAATGTAAAACCGCCCCTCGGGCCCATACAGCTCTCTACGAGATTTGCCCTGTTGAGCTTTTGCATCAGCTTGCACGCCAATTGATACGGAACGTCCTCCTCAGCGGCTGCCTCTCTGGTCGATATAGGCCCATTTCCATAGTGTTTCGCAAGATACACCATCAAACGTGCTGCATAATCGGTATTGCGTCTTACTACATCCATTATCGTCCTGCCTGCATAAATTCAATTTATATTTGAAGCCACTATATCAGATTCATATTGTCCTATACGACTAATATAGTCCTACTTGTTCGTCCCGTCAATGTAAAAAAAACATTTTTTAAAATATTTTATTACGGTTCAGGTGTAACGGTCGAGAATCCGTATTTATTGGCCTTTTCGTTGTTTATTCGAGGATGTTGAGAACCTCACCGGCAGGAATTCGAATCTGCTTTTCGATGCTTTTTGTGGATGTAAAACGGTATTTGTTTTGGCCTTTCAGGATAATATTGTTCTTTTCGGCGATGATTTCAATATCCTGCTCCTGGTTTCGTTCGCGGATTACGTTGGCCATCACAAAGGCTTTTTCGAGGCCGTCTCCGGTATTGTAATTCGCAACCTCATCAGGTTGTGCCAAACGCCCGCCGTCGTAAATCGAGGTATTTGGCATTTTTTCGAGCCACGAATAAGCTTGTTCGAGCGACATCGAGCCGGCCATTCGGATTGAGACGGGATTTCTCTCCAGGGCCGCCTTGATAAAAGGAGCATATTCACAGCTTTCCATATCACGATAGGCGTAAAAGGCGAGATCCGCCGTCGAGTTACTCTTCCGCTTCTGCCGGAGGTAATCGATAATCTGCTCTCTGGTTAGTTCGGTGGATATTTCAATAGGGTTGGCGGGCAGGAAATTCTTGTCCGGAGACGGCAGTTCAGCTTTGGTGTGTAAGAAGTCAGCCAGGTCGTTAACAAGCTGCCGGGCATTCGGGATAATCGGCTCGACGAATTTCAGAAATTCGGATTTGCCCTCGGCGTTTCTCAGGTCGGGTTTCTGCTTTTGTATGAAGTCATCGAGCTCGTCACAGCGGATTCTGCCGGGCAGTTGATACGGGACAAAATCCTCGTCAGCAACTTCGGCGAGCAATTTGTCGAAAGTCTTGTCGGCCACTCTGTAATTGCTGCCGTGTTCGTAGCGAAAGAGCAGTTCGGCCTTCATAAATTGGGGCTGGCCGTGACATTCGCGGCAGACCTGGAAGAATTCTTGGTAATTCTGATTCGAACGCAGAAAATTCGCAAAGACAGCAAGTGACAAATTCGTCGATAAATACTCATCCAGTTTCCTGCTGAATTCCCGATAGTATTCTTTTTCAATGGTTGCATTTTCATACAAACAGTGTATGTAACCGCTGCTGTGAGCAACAATCGTCACGTTTTCGTTGCGCAGCGCCCGCTGCGCCTTGTTGGAGATGGCGGTGCCGTTGAACCACATCGTTTTGGTGACGAGCCTTCTGTTGTTTGTAAGAATTCCATCCTGCAGATAGATGAAATTTTGCGAATGGAGCGGCGTAAGTATCATGTAAATATCTTCGAGAGGAATTTGGCAGACTATAAACGCCGCCGCCGCGTAAAGTGCGGCGAGCGATACACATTCGCCGGCCGCTGTCTTATAGCCTTCTTTAAGTCGAAATGCGTTCATCGCCTCGAGGGTTTCGGTCTTCCAGTACGGGATGATATCGCTATTGTATTTATCCAGGCCGAAATGTCGGCGAATATCCACATCAAAATAATATTTGTCGCCCTGGTAGCCGAACAGGGCGTTGCTCCCGGCGAT
>DQCG01000357.1:0-11815 GCA_003533825.1 Phycisphaerales bacterium | reverse complement strand
AAGCAGTCAAGCTCGCGCCACTGCCAGATAATCGGGCTCATAATATTGGCCAGAAGCAGGCTGTACATCAACTCCGGAAAGACAAATACCTCCATATCCGAAAGCGTTATCGCGGACGAATATTTCTCCAGCTCGATCGAATCCATTTTTCATTCACTCCTTTTTAGACGCTCCCACATCATCCGCCAGGCTCTCAGGCAGCGTTTCAACAAATTCCCTGATCTGGTCCCGCGTCCTGCGAAAAGCCGTCATGACCTCTTCCGAGCTTCCCAGGGCCATCGTGGGGTCCTCGAACGGTTTATGGATCACTTTGGTTTTGCCGCCGAATACGGGGCATTTCTCACTTGCGTAATCGCATAAAGTTATAACATAATCAAAATCAATTGCCATATAATCATTGACATGCCTGGAGGTATGCGACGAAATATCGACTCCGGCCTCGTCCATTGACGTTATCGCTCTGGTGCTAACACCAGCAGGCATGACGCCCGCGGAGAAGGCCTCGATTACATCGGACTTCAGGTGCCTTGCCCAGCCTTCCGCCATTTGACTCCGGCATGCGTTGCCAGTACAAAGAAACAACACTTTTATTTTCTCTTCCACCCGACGCATTTATATTCCACTCCCTTATTAAAACTTCTTAGCTGCAATATTGGCTATAAAAACCAGGCAACTCACACAATATTGCTATGAGCCTGTTGCTGCAACACGTATATTATAGCAGAGAATCAAGTATTCTCCAGAATGTAACAAACAATGTTTTATACCTCGCTGAATTTTACTACAGAAACGAGAAAAATTCTTGTATTGTTTTAATACATTAATAAAGTACAAACATGTTGAAATTTAATGCCAGGATGATTGGCCGAATATTCAAGGCCGTTAAGAAGCGGATGTTCACATTTCTTACCGGAATAGTCTTTGCCGTGTTTTGCTTTATTGCACTCAATGCGACTATGGAGCCCGTATCGACATCCGAGTATTGCGGCAGCAAGTGTCATGAAATGAATATCTCATACCTGAGCTGGGAACTTTCGCCGCACGGCGCCAACGCACACGGCGTTCGTATCGAATGTATAGACTGCCACCTTCCACCGAAAGACAAGTACTTTACCCATATTACCGCGAAGGCGTATACTGGCGCCAAGGATATCTATAAGCATTACTTCGGTCCGGAATACGATATCGAGCAGATTCGCAAGAAGGTTCTGGAGCACATATCGAGTGAGATATACCTGCATTGTCATGTTGATTTACTTGGCAAGCCGGGCGATTCTGCGGCGAGAATCGCACATACGGCGGTGCTGGCCGAGCCCGGTGCTGCGGAGAACAGGTGTGTCGAATGTCACGAAGATGCCGGACACCAGCGTCAAAACAAGCTTTTTTCACAGTAGAAAGGGAAGGAAGGAACCATGAAAACTCCGAATCAGAGGGCTTTATTCCTTGTATTCATTTGTGTTTTCGGATCGGCGATTTCAGCCGCAGTCCGAGCTGAGCAGGTATCACCGATTGTCTCGCCGTCTCTTAAGGAATATCGCATCGTCAGGAGCGTAACAGAGGACGCCCAGAGATGTATCGACTGTCATGCCGTCGAAAGCAAGGGTATCGTAGCAGACTGGGCGGCGAGCCGGCACGGCCACGCAAATATATCCTGTATGGATTGTCATGCCGCCGGGCCGGCGGATCCAGATGTCAGCAAGAGCCACCTCGCACTCGATAAAATCCCTGTAAGCGTGATTGTCTCACCGAAAGATTGCTCCAGATGCCATCCGGGCGAGGCCGCACAGTATGAGCGAAGCAAACATGCTAATACCCTCGAGCTGATATGGAAGATCGATCCGTGGCTCAAATACGGCATGAACAACAGCATCGAACGGCAGACGGGCTGCTATCACTGCCACGGCAGCGTTGTGAAAGTCGAAAATGGAACGTTCAGCGCCGATACATGGCCGAACGTGGGTGTCGGCAGGATAAATCCGGACGGCAGCAGGGGAAGCTGTTCGAGCTGTCATACCCGGCACAAATTTTCCCTCTCGGAAGCAAGGAAGCCGGAGGCCTGCGGCCAGTGCCACCTGGGGCCGGATCATCCGCAGATAGAAATATTCGAAGAGTCCAAGCATGGCGCCATTTACCATGCCGAGGGCGATAGCTGGAACTGGAACGCCGCCCCGGGCACGTGGACGCCCGGCGTCGATTACCGTGCTCCGAGCTGTTCGGTTTGTCACATGTCGGGCGTAAACAAGATTGCCGCCACGCATGATGTCACAGAGCGTCTCGCATGGGAAACTCAGGCGCCGCTTACAGTTCGGCCGAGCCAGTTTGCACCCTGGCCGGCAAAGACGGACTGGCAGACGGAGCGGCGGAAAATGGAGCAAATCTGCCTGGCGTGCCACTCTCAGGCCTGGACGAAAGGTCATTTCGAGCGTCTTGACGCTGCTGTGGCGAATTATAACGACAATTACTTCAAGCCGATGAAGAAGCTCGTCGACGAGCTTTACGAGAAGAAGCTGCTCAGCAAGGAAAAGAATCTTGACGAGCAGCTTGAAATCGACATGTACGAATTATGGCATCACGAAGGCAGGCGTGCCCGGTTCGGCGCCGCGATGATGGCGCCGGATTACGCCTGGTGGCACGGATTCTATGAGCTTAAGAAAAGGTGCATGATTATCGAAGAGCAGATCGAGAAGCTGCTGCAAAGCGACAGGCCGGCTAAAGTGTTCGAGGTCAAAGGCTCAGGCGGCGATACAACCAAACCGGACTTTGAGAAATAGCCTCTATATCGAGAGATCAATCACAGCCGGCTGCAAAATCCGAACAGTTCACAAAATTCGCAGTCTTTGCGGCGCCGGCCGTTGCAGTTCTCCAAAATGCCGATCCTGGATAACGCGAAATCGTATTTGACCGGATCGGCCGGCTCAATCCCGGCGAAACTTTCCGTTATCTCTGTCGCAGCCGACAAAGAGACTGTCTTTCGCTTATAAAGGCCCAGGATTTTGCACAGCCTGCTCATATGCACATCAATAGGTACGACAAGCCTGGCCTTGTCAATCGATTTCCAAAGCCCGGTGTCAACATCGTCGTCGCGCACCATCCATCGCAGAAAAAGATTGAGCCGTTTGCACGCGCTGCCCCCGGCGGGACTTACTAACAGATACTTCAGCCCGCGGGTAGTCTGCCCCTTGTGACCGGCAGCATGTATGTCCAAAAGGGAATTGCAAAATTCAGACAGTGCCGGAATAATATTTCTGTCGCCGGGATTATAGCCCCGAGCAAAATACTGCTCTATACTCCCGCACCGGCTGATGATTGTTCTTAAGAGCGTCAATAAATCGGATATATCGTCGCCGGTAGTGAATCGGTGCTTGAAATCTTTCAGCGTTTGCCTCTTGTCCTTGTCGAAATTTATGACAAAGTCGGAGGGGCTATCACCCATTCGGCCGAGCAGATTGTCCAGGCTCTTTTCGATCTGCTGTACTCTGCCGTAAGCCAGAGCAGAAGCGAGAAACGCCGTTATTTCAATATCGGCCGGATCGGAGTAGCGATATAAAAATTGCAGAGGATCGGGGTTTATCAATTCACGGCGATTATACCTTTTGTACAGTTTTTCCAGAACTTCCCTAATTTGAGCGATGCGTTTACTCACTGATAGCTGTCACCTTAAATTCTTCGATGCTCATTATACGAACAACAGCAGACTCATAGCCATAACCATCATACCGGCAACTAATCCATACGCCGCCAAATGATGTTCGCCGTATTCTCTGGCGGTCGGCAACAATTCATCGAGCGAGATGAAGACCATGATTCCTGCCACTGCTGCGAAGAGTATTCCGAATACGATGTCGTTAATGAAAGAGAAGAGAATCGCGTAGCCGACTAATGCTCCAACCGGTTCTGCTAATCCGGAGAGAAACGAATAGATAAAGGCCTTTTTTCTGCTGTCTGTTGCATAGAATATGGGGATTGAAACGGCAATGCCCTCGGGGACATTATGTATCGCTATGGCAACGGCAATCGCAATACCGAGTTTCGGATCTCTGAGGGCACTGACAAAAGTCGCAAGCCCTTCCGGGAAATTATGAATAGCGATAGCCAACGCCGTGAATATGCCCATCCGGTAAAGCTTTTTGAATTTGGCCGCCCTTTCCGGGAGGTCCATTTCCTCGACCCTGTGAACTTCGTGAGGATTTTCGAACGATGGTACCAGCTTGTCGATAATGGCGATAAAAGCAATTCCCGCAAAAAATGCCAGAACGGTTGCCCAATACCCACCGACCTTCCCCAATTCGGCGACGAGAGAGTCTTCTGCCTTTGGAAATATCTCGACAAACGAGACATAGATCATCACCCCTGCGGAAAAGCCGAGGGCTACTGAGAGAAACTTAGTATTCGTACGTCTTGCAAGAAAAGCCAAAACGCTGCCGAATCCGGTTGACAGACCCGCAAATAAAGTTAATCCAAATGCGAATAATACGTTTTGAATCTCCATGGTTTTTCACGAAGCCTTTGCCTGCACTTTCGACAATCCCGTTGCAGCGGTTGTAGAATTGCTTATCTGAACTACATATCGCTTAAGAACTTTTAGAAAATCCGAGACTTTAAAATGCAACGTCTATACGTGATTACGGGCACGCTAAGTGCTTTACTTGTGCCCTTACCCTGCTAATCTAACATCTCCTGTACTTCTTCAGAGCCTTCATCATATAGTTTCTGTTCGTCCGTAGCCAATTCGTGCAGCACTCGCAAAAATTCGCCGGCATGTACGCGCTCTTCATCGGCGATATCCTTTAGTACCTCCACGACCAATTTGTTGTCGGTTGATTCTGCCAGTTGCATATAGAGTTGAACAGCTTCGTATTCGGCAGCAACCATGAAACGAATGGCGCGAATCAATTCTGACTCCGTCAGCTTCCGGTCTGCGGCGAGTCCACTAAATGGATTTCCAAATTCAGGCATTGTTTTACCTCCTAAGAACAATTATATGTTTCGTTATCAAGCTTATCATTGCCTAACCGATATGCTTTGCATTATACCCGTTTTCATAGGCGATGGTTACTTATTGTTCTGTAAATTCCGTTAATTTCTGGTAGAGTCATATTTCAGGTTGTTAAACACCTTTCGAATTGTCTTTTGCGAGACTTTCAAAAACGACTTTTCCTCCTTGCTGAGAAATTTTCATGCTGTTTTGTCCTTTTCCTCGCCGCTTACTTCAAGTAGTTTTTTCCATTTGCTGATATGCCCGTCTTCATCGGCCTGGTCTTTTTCGATTACCTTGCGCGTATCTTCGTCCCAGTCAACGGTATTGAGAAGCTCGGCATAGTGATGGACCGCTTTTGTTTCGACCCAGATTCCCGTTTTGAGAATTGCCTTTTTTCCCAGCAACCGGGAACCAAAACCGAATGCGAAACCTGCAAACCAGAAAGCCAATCTGGTAACGGATGGCTTGAAGCCGAATTCGTATAACTTGATCTGAAAATCCTGGTAATGCGTCATCTCGTTACACATGGCGGCTATTAACTGGCGATTGAAATCGCAATTCTCACCGGTAATCTGAAACCGGTAGATAGTTGTCGCCATAAGTTCGAGAGTATGTAATGTCAAAAGCCCTTTCTTTACAGCCTTCAATCTCGGCGGTTTCATGCCCCGGCCTCTCATTTTAAAATCCTCACTGTGCATCTGAGGCCGGACGATTGAGACATCATAAGAGGTTTGACCTTTCGTGTTCTTGTCGCCCATTTTTGAAGTTTCTCCTGATATTATTGATAATGGTCGTACATGGACTTCGCGGCAAGTTTTCGCCATCGCCGACCATCCGTATCGATAAGTTTGTCAGCTTCTGGAAAGCTCCCGCTGCCGGCGGCGTATTTATGAGGCGCCGACGAATCCCGATCCCATGCCTGCAACAGCGGCGTCAAAAGCCGCCAGGAGATTTCGATATCATCCTGCCTTGTAAAAAGCGTCTGGTCACCTACCATACAATCGAGCAGCAGTCTCTCATAAGCCTCGGGCATATCAACGTAAAAGACACTTTTGTAACTGAAATTCATATTTAGTGTGCTCATACACATTTTCGAGCCGGGCCTTTTGGCCTGAAAGCTCAGCGCTATTCCTTCTTCCGGCTGGATTTTCAGCACAAGAACGTTCGGCGGTAGCTCATCGAAGCCGGCGGAAGAAAACAGCGAATACGGCAGCTTCTTGAAAGTAATCGCAATCTCCGTATCCTTTACCGGAAGTCTCTTGCCGGTCCGAAGATAAAACGGAACCCCCTGCCACCTCCAGTTGTCGATGAACAGTTTGGCCGCGACGAAGGTTTCTGTTTTCGAATCCGGCTTAACTCCGACTTCTTCCAGATAACCTTTGACTTGCTTGCCATTTATCGAGCCGGGACCGTATTGTCCCCGCACCCAAAAATCGTCGAATTTATCGATATCGAACGGCCGAATCGACCTTAGCAGTCTGACTTTCTCGTCGCGGACGCGGTCGGCCTCGAAGGATATGGGCGGCTCCATCGCCACTAAAGTAACCATTTGGAGCATGTGGTTCTGGAACATGTCACGAAGAGCACCGGAGGTATCGTAGTATCCTGCCCTGTGCTGTACCCCATCAGTTTCGGCAATTGTGATTTGGACGCTATCGATGTAATTTCGATTCCAGACCGGCTCGAAGATGGCGTTGGCGAACCGCAACATCAGGATATTCTGGACAGTCTCCTTGCCGAGATAATGGTCGATGCGATATATTTGGGACTCTTTGAAGCATCGGCCGATACTATTGTTTAAATCCACCGCGCTTTGGAGGTCTCTGCCGAATGGTTTTTCGACGACCAGCCTAACCTGTCCCTCCGTGCCGGGACTTGATGTGCGGGCCAGTCCTGAAGAGTCGAGATGCTCGACGATAGTGGTGTACAGGAAAGGAGGAACCGCCAGATAAAAAACGAGGTTTCCGCCGACATTGTGTTTTCGGTTTAATTCCGCGACTCTCGAAGCGATATGTTCGTATAAGTCGGCATCGTTATAGTCGCCGTCTATATAATAGAGCTTGCTCACGAAAGCATCTAAATGTTTCGAGGATAAAAAGTCGGAGCTATCCCGTAAAGACTTCTCAGTTTTACTGCGAAAATCTTCATCCGAGAATTTCTTCCGGCCGCACCCCAGGAGATAAAATCTGTCGCTCAGCAGTTCCTGTGTAAAAAGCTTGAACATACTGACCAGCAGTTTCCTGTGAGTCAGGTCGCCGGATGCCCCGAAGACAACCAACGCGCTGGGGCCAGCTACAGTTTCTGCGCATAGCTTCACTCTATCATCAACCGATGGTTTTATTTCCTGCATATCTACTTATTTCGTACAGTTTTTATCTGAAAAAGCGATTAATCTTCAACCGGCTCGAATTCATCTTTACCCACGCCACAATCCGGACAAACCCAGTCATCCGGCAAATCTTCAAAGGCCGTGCCCGGTTTGATATCACTTTCAGGATCGCCTACCGCCGGATCATAAATGTAGCCGCACATTAAGCACTTGTATTTTTTCATATTGTTAGCTCCTTGTTTTAAATTGTCAGTTGGTTTCTTCTTTGCTATAAATGTTGCCGCGGTTCTTGGCGTTTTGCCTCCTTTAACATCGCGGTAATACGTATAAGTCATCGGTATTTTCTGCTCGTCGATCGTTTCACAGGCAACAATCCTGCCGATGAAGAGCGTATGTGTTTTGACTTCAATCGTCTCGACCACTTCGGCTTCGATAAAACTCGCCGCGTTATCCAGCACAATCGGTATGCCGGTCCGGCCTGTTTTGTATTCTGCCTGTTCGAATTTGTCTATATCTCTGCCGGACTTGAAGCCCCATTTGCGAATAAACTCCAATGGTGTGCGTTCGGCTAGAACAGACAATGTGAACGCCCTGCCGTCTGTAATGTACTGGTGTGTCAGACATTCGTTATTGACACTGACGGTAACCATCGGGGGCTCGGGCACAATCTGAAATACCGTATTGACAATGCACCCATCGAATTTACCGGCCTTCTTCGAGCAGATTATACACATTGGATAGTTTAATTTATACAGGGATTCCAAGTCTAACATCCGTGTTTTCCTGAATCGATCGGGCTAATCGTATTGTTTCAATGACTGATCAAGGGTCACAATGTGCCCCATTTCTTCTTTAATTATATCATCGATCTTTTCCTTATCGGCTCCGGCGGGTACAAACTCCTTCAAGCCGTGGTAGAAAACGATCGAGTCCTTTTCCTTCTCCACGGCCCTTCGTATGATATCTGTTTTTTCCTGCCTGCCGCGCAGCTCCTCGGCCGGATATGATCTCATTCCGAATACGGCCAGGCCCGCCATAACCCTCGGGTCGGGCAGTAAATCGTCAGGTCCCGAATTGCCTGCCTGCCGGCTTTGTTCCGAAAGCTGCTGTTTCATTCCGGCAAAAATCAATTCGTGCTCCCTCTCCCATTCAGCCAGCCTGAGAAACATTTGGCAGATGTCGGGATCGTCAAAAAGTTCCGCCGCCCTGATGTAAAAGTCTGTTCCGTTTCGTTCGATTTGCTCGGCAATTTCAAATACTTCGAATGCGTTAAATGTAACGGTCATTATGCTGCCTTCCCGGGCTGTTGCGCTTTCGCTACGTTAAATCCTGCAGTTTCTCATTCAAAGTGACGATATGGCCCATTTCTTCCTTGATGATGTCATCAACCTTATCTTTACCGGCTCTGCGCGAGACAGCTTCTTTCAGGCCGACATAAAAAGCAATCGAGTCCCTTTCAACACCAATTGCCATTTTCAAGACATCTTCAGGTGTATTCTTCATCGCCAACTGTTCGACGGGATCGGCTTTGACATCGAAAACATTACCATCGGCCATAACGCGCAGATACATCTGGGCCTGTCCATCGGGATCGAAGACCGGCTCTTCAACTTCCGTTCCTGAAAGCTCCGCCCGCATATCAGCAAAAGTCTTCAGATGCTCATCTTCCATCGCGGCAAGGCCGAGTAAGACCTCATTCACCGCCGGGAACTTTTCCGCCGCTGCACGATAAAATTTGCCTCCGTTTCTTTCAATTTGTTCGGCCATCTCAAAAATTTCGTCAGCGTTAAAAGGCATAACCATTATTATTTTCCTTTCAGTCGTGTCTATGCAATTTTCAAATAAATTTTATATACATAATCGATGCTCAGGCGCCTTGGGCCGTAGCTTTTGCCCTGTCTTCCGGGGACATTGCAGCCAGTTTTTCAACCTTCTTGATATTCAGGTCCAGCTCCTTTGCCACATGCGAGCCGTAGTCCGGGTCGGCTTTGTAGAATATTGCTGTCTGTCGCAGTTGTATTCGTTTTTTAGCACCTTTCAAATGGCTGGTTATGTTGCCGATAAGGTGGTCGCGATCCACGTCAGTCATAACGTCACGGTAAAGGTTGCCGGCTTGCACGAAATCATCGTTGGGGTGCGCATAAGCCTGGCGGGCCGCCTGGCCGGAGACATCGAAGGGCGGCTCAAGCGAATCTGGATCCGGTGCCGGGCCTCCGGCGCTGTTGGGCCAGTAATTCGAGCCGGAGCCGCCGTTGTCGTCAACACGCATAAATCCATCTCGCTGGTAGCTTTTCTCCGGTGCGGCTTTGGGCGAGTTTACCGGTATCAGGTGATAGTTGGGCCCCAAACGATGGATGTGCGTGTCGTGGTAAGAGAAGATTCGGGCCTGCAGCATCTTGTCCGGAGATGCGGCGATTCCCGGCACGAGATTGCCGGGGCCAAAAGCGGCTTGTTCTACCTCGGCAAAGTAGTTCTTGGGATTGCGATTCAGGACAAGCCGGCCGACTTCAATCAGGGGAAAATCACTGTGGGGCCAGACCTTGGTTATATCGAAGATGTCGAATCGATAATCTTTTGCCTGTTCGGGCGTCATGATCTGCATCTGCAGCGTCCAACTCGGATATTCGCCCCGCTCGATAGCATCATACAAATCTTTTGTGGCGTGATCGGGATTCTCACCTGCTAAACGAGTCGCTTGTTTTCTCGTAAGGTTCTTTATCCCCTGGTCGGTCTTGAAATGATATTGCACCCAGAAATACTCGCCCTTTTTATTGTACCATTTGTAAGTGTGACTGCTGTAGCCGTTCATGTTGCGGAAAGTAGCCGGCGTGCCCCGGTCGGAGAACAGAACAGTAACCTGGTGGATTGATTCGGGAGTCAGCGAAAGAAAATCCCAGAACATATCGGGATCGGGGCAGTTAGTAGCCGGATGCCGTTTCTGGGTGTGGATGAAATCGGCAAACTTGAGAGGGTCCCGTATAAAGAATACCGGCGTATTGTTGCCCACGAAGTCGTAATTGCCATCTTCCGTGTAGAATTTGACTGCGAAGCCGCGAGGATCGCGTGCCGAATCCGCCGAGCCCTTTTCACCGCCCACGGTTGAGAATCGGGCAAAAACCTCGGTCTTCTTACCAACTTTGGAAAGAAATTTGGCTTTGGTATATTTAGTTACATCTACGGTTACTTCGAAATAACCGCCTGCTCCAGCACCCTTGGCGTGCACAACTCGCTCGGGGATGCGTTCACGGTCGAAATGAGCCAGTTTTTCCATAAGATGAGCGTCTTGCATCAGGGCTGGTCCGCGACTGCCGGCCGTCATGGAATTCTGGTCATCACCAACCGGAATTCCGAATGCGGTTGTTAACTTTTTTGAATCACTCATTTTAAACTCCTTTCTGAACAAACAAAAATCTAAACCGTGCTTTACGGCTGTTCACTCGCACTGTTCAGCCGCCTCACCAGATTCAAATTCTGGCATTGACAAGAATGTCATTCTCCTTCTGCTGCAGGAGGCGTGAAGACTCTCTGGGCCAACTCGCGGTCGAGCATAAACATTCCTCCCGGCGCCTTCTCCATAATTTTGAGCTGCTGGACTACCTGGTCGGCGGATGCCTCCTCTTCGACCTGCTCGTTGACAAACCACTGCAAAAAGGTGTTTGTTGCATGGTCTTTTTCTTCAATCGCCAGATTCACCAGGTCGTTAATCAGGCTCGTAACTTTCTGCTCGTGTTTGTAAATGTCCTTGAACACCGCCAGCGGCGAATCCCATTTTGTCTGTGGCCCCTCGATTGTCTTTAAGGTGATTCGGCCGCCCCGCTCGTCGACAAATCCGTAAATCTTCATCGCGTGCGAGACTTCTTCCTGCGTCTGCACTCTCATCCAGTTGGCGAAACCATTCAAATTCAGCGACTTGAAATAGGCTTCCATCGACAGATAGAGGTAAGCCGAATACAACTCGGCATTAACCTGCTCATTCAAAGCTTTTTCCATCTTTTTGCTGATCATTATCTATCCCTTCCATAATCCGTGGACGTTGCAATGCTCTCTTGCACTAACCGAGGCGCCTTCGATATGGAATATCGCTTCCGGTGCGGCTGCCGGCTCCAGGAACTGTCTGTAAGCTTTGCCGTCTGCTAACAGCTCGATCCACTCGATTAAATGCTCTTCTGTCATTGGGTGCGGTACGGAGCCGACCTTGACCTTGTAGCCGCCTTCGATTTTCTCGATTACCGGGACATGCTTTTCTGTGGTAGCGTCGGCGGTTTTTTCGTCGAGCAGCTCCATCGGCTTGCCGCAACAGACCAGCTCCCCTGCGCCTCCATGAAGCACCTCAACAATATTACCACACATATTGCATTTATAGATTTGTAGTTTCTTAGCCATAATCAATACCTTTCATAATTTGAGGACTCTAATTCACGATTCCGTTTTCTTTGTGTTTGGCCAGAATTTCGTCGGCGAGTCTGTCCAGGGCGGCGAAATCGGCCTGCTTCGGTTCGCCTTTAGCC